>JBQCJS010000322.1:0-3115 GCA_051952485.1 Thermomicrobiales bacterium
GGCTGAAGGGCAGCGTGTGACGGTGACGGGCGGCAACATCGACGGGTTCGTTCCGGTCACCGCCTCGGTCGGTGGGGCGGTGACGCGCGGATGGGTCGCCTCCTCCTACCTCCAGCCGGTCTCCGGCAGCGGATGGGCATTCGACGCGGATCATGGGGCCGCCCTCGCTGGCGGGACGGCGTCGGGAGCGGAATCCGCCGGGGATGCCGATCCCGAGGACGCGGCCGCCGTGGCTGCCATACCGACTGCCGCCTCGCCGACCGAGGAGCCCCGGCAGGAGCCCACGGCCGTGCCCACCTCGGCGCCAACGGGTGAACACTGGATCGATGTCGATCGCACCGCCGCGGTGGTGACCCTCTTCGTCGGGGAGACGCCGGTGGCGCAGTTCTCCGCGCTGATCGGGCGCGATCCCTCGCCGGATGGCTTCTACGCCACCGCCGTGGGGACGTTCCACGTCTTCAGCATGGACGCGGCGCTCTCCTCCACCCCGTTCGTGGACGATGTCTACCTCACGGACTGGGTGGGGTTCGATCCGGTGCGGAAGAACGGGTTCCACTCGCCGGTTCGCAACGCGGACGGCAGCGTGCGCGTCACCGGCGGGACGGTGACGATGGGCTGTGTCCGGCTCAGCGAGGACGATGCGAAAACGCTCTATGCCTTCGCCGAGATCGGCATGCGGGTGGAGGTCCACGACTGACACCGGGACCTCCCGCCCGCAGTGGTCATTCGCCGGCGGGTTGCTCGGTCCCGGTGTAGAAGGCGAGGGTGTTCGCCGCGGCCGTGCGGGCGCGCTCCGGGTCCTCGCCGTTGGCGATATCCGCCTCCGCCCAGAGCTCGTTGCTGCGCGCCATGAAGGCTGCGCCATCCTCGGACATCATCCAGCCCATCGCCTCATCGGGCGAGAGGGTGCCCACCTGCTCCAGGTGCAGGATGAGCCCGAGCAGGCTCATGTCCCATCCGATGCCGACCGCGCCCGGCCCGTACCGGTCCCAATGGGGGCTGACCACGGCGATGTGTTTCAGCGTCACCTGGGTCGTGTCGCCGTCCCCAGCGGACACTGTCAGGTCGACCTCGATCCACGAGACGGTGCCGCCGAACTCCCAGGTGGCCCCGAAGGCCCGGGGGGCATCGCACCACTCCACGGTGCCGCCCGCGTTGCCCTCGACCTGGTAACGGCCACCGGGGCGGAGATCGCCCGAGACCGGCTGGAACCAGCGCGGGATACGCTCCGCATTGGTCAGGGCATCCCAGGTTTCGTCGATCGGGGCGGCGAAGGTGCGGGAGAGGGTGACTGTCCTGGTCACGCCCTCGGGGCGAGTCCCGCTGCTGACGGTGCGGGTGGTCCCGTCGAGCAGGGGCGTGAATGCGGTCAGGGTCATGAGGCGTTCCTTTCCGGAGATGGACCATCGGCCGCGAGGCGCCGGCGCCGTTTGCCACGCGCGAGCTCGGTTGCGAGTTCATCGAGCGGGGAGTCCCAGGGCGAGCGGAGGGTGGCGAGCCAGGTATCGACCTCGGCGAGCTTCTGCCGCTCGAGGTGATAACGGCGCAACCGACCTTCCGGCGTGACCGACACGAGGCCGCTCTCCCGGAGCACCTTCAGGTGCTGGGAGACCGCGGGTTGCGACACGCCGAACTCCGCCTGCACGATGGTGGCGAGATCGCCCGCTGTGCCATCGCCGTGAGCCAGGAGTTCGACGATCCGGCGGCGGATCGGTTCGCCAAGGGCGTCGAGCGCGTGCATGCCAGAATCATATAAGGCAATACTTATATATTCAAGGGGCCGGGACGCGGAAGCGGGGATGCCTGAGATGGCATCCCCGCTTGCCGGTTGTCGTGCCGGTGAATCGCGCCCGATCAGGCGTCCTTCATCGCGTCCTTCCAGAGCTGGTCGATCGTCTCGCGGCAATCCTCCGCGATCTCGGGATTGGAGACCGTCACGTCCGGATTGGCGATCAGGTCATCCACCGCGGCGCGCGGCAGGACATTGTTGACCTTGCCGATGAGGGTCGCGTAGGTCTTCAGCCCCTGGGCGGCGAACTCCTCGGTCCGCTTGTCGCCGAGCGCCATCGACGTCGTGTGCAGCAAGGTATAGCTGACCGCGGCGAGGTTGAAGGCGACGTAGTCATCGCGCAGGGCCTTGGTCGGCGTATCCTTGCGCACCTTGTCGATCAGGCCGGCGGCCTTGCCGAGCACCTCGGCGCCCTTCTGGATCACGCCAGCGCCGCTGGTCTCGCCGATCGACTCCTGATAGGCGACCGCGCGCTTCTTGCTGTCGCGGACGGTGTCGTGGAAGTGCTGGATCGCGGCGGCGACCTCGGTGCTGCTGGGCTTGAGGTCCAGCTGGCGGTCGAGCGCCTCCTCGATATGGCTTTCGACGGCAACGACATCGCCGACCCAATCGACAATGGCTTCCGGGGTGCTGGTGTTCTGCGTGGACATGATGCTCGCTGGTCCTTTCACGGATCGTCCTGGCGCCGCCGGGGCGATATGAGGAACGATCCGGAGCAAATGCGAAACTGGATGAGCGGTGCGAGCGGTCCGGGGTCCACTCTGGCATCCATTGCCATCCGTATACGCAGGTATGGGGCCACGAGGATGACGATACAGGAAACCCGCCGCGGCATCGAGATGAAACGGCGGGAATGCGTCATGTTTTGGGATACCGGTGGCGTGACGATGCCCGGTGTCCGGCCCTCGAAGTGCTGCCGCGATGCCGCGCCTAGTCGGCGGAAGCGAGGAAGTCCGCATCGTGCTCCGGGTGGGCGCGGTGCCGGCGATGGACGATGCGGCTGGTGACGATCCCGGTGCGTGGCGCGAAGAGGTAGGCGATGAAGAAGACGCCCGTCGCCACCAGCACGACGCCGGAGCCGGACGGGATGCCCTGGTAGTAGGAGAGATAGAGGCCGGTGATGCCGCTGGCGGCGCCGATGAAGGCCGAGAGGCCGAGCATCGGCAGCATGCGGTCCGTCAGCAGCCGGGCCGTGGCCGCCGGCGTGACGAGCATCGCGAGGACGAGGATGTTGCCGACCGTCTGCAGGGAGATGACGATC
Organism: Thermomicrobiales bacterium; assembly: GCA_051952485.1. Classification (GTDB taxonomy): domain Bacteria; phylum Chloroflexota; class Chloroflexia; order Thermomicrobiales; family UBA6265; genus JASGDN01. Next base: position 3,051 of record JBQCJS010000322.1, read on the forward strand.
GTGAAGGCGAGGACGATCAGGAAGAGCTGGTCGTAGAACCAGAGGTTCAGCCCGCTGGCCTTCGC
>JBQCJS010000323.1:0-3988 GCA_051952485.1 Thermomicrobiales bacterium
TCCCGGAGTCTGCCCTGGCGTCGAAGGAGCGTGACGAAAAGCGGGCACGACGTGTCTATTGTGCCAAGCTGGCGCAGGTGATTGCGATATACATGCGCACCGCTGAAGGTATCCGAAAGAGTCCCCCGACGATGGGTGGCCCCTGGCGCGGGACGATGGGCGCCACGCGCGCGGGGATGCATCCCCCGTGGGAGTGTGAGAGGATCGCGGCATGAGCGACGTGATTGGCGGTCGAGCCAGATGGATGGAGTGCACGCTATGAGCCAGCAGGTGGTGGTGATCGGGGGTGGCATCGTCGGGGCCAGCGCGGTGTGGCACCTGGCGCAGGCCGGGGTGGAGACCGGGCTGGTCGATAGGTTAGATCGGGGGCAGGCGACGGCGGCGGGCGCCGGCATCGTCTCGCCGGGTCCGAGCCGGCACGAGGCGGAGGCGTTCTACGCGCTGGCGAAACCGGCGGTCGCCTACTATCCGGAGCTGGTCGCCGGGTTGGCGGAATCCGGGCAGGCCGACACCGGATACGAGGTCGTCGGCGAGGTCTACCTCTCGGAGAGCGAACAGGAAGCCGCCGAGCTGGAGGACATCTACGCCCGCATCCTGCAGCGGCGGGAGCAGGGAGTGCCGAACATCGGCGAGGTGCGCTGGCTGGACACGCAGGAGGTGCGGGACCTCTTCCCCGCCGTGCGCCCGGAGATCCCCCGCGCGATCCACATTCCCGGTGCGGCGCGGGTCGATGGCGCCAAGGTGCGCGACGCGATGCTCGGTGGCGCGGCGGGGAGGGGCGTGCGGCGGGTGAACGGCCCGGCGGCGCTGATCGTCGAGGGCGGCAGCGTACGCGGTGTCGCGGTCGATGGCGAGCGGATCGAGGCGGACGCGATCGTGCTGGCGGCGGGCGCGTGGACGAACGACCTGATCGCGCCGCTGGGAATGGCGTTGCCGGTGGCGCCGCAGAAGGGGCAGATCCTGCACATCACGCTGGGTGACACGGATACGAGTCGCTGGCCGATCCTGGCGTGGTTCCAGGACCTCTACATGCTGGCGTTCCGGCCGAACCGGGTGGTGGTCGGGGCGACGCGGGAGACGGGAAGCGGGTTCGACACGCGGATGACGCCGGGCGGCGTGAAGACAGTGCTGGACATCGGGTTGCGGGTGGCGCCGGGCCTGGCGAACGGGACGCTCCATGAGGTGCGGGTGGGGTTGCGTCCCTTCTCGGACGACGGGGCGCCGTTCCTTGGCCGCGTGCCGGGGCACGACAACCTCATCATGGCGACGGGGCACGGGCCGTCCGGCCTCACGCTCGGCCCCTATTCGGGGAAGGTGGCCGCCGATCTCGCCCTGGGCGAACCGGTCGATCTGGACTTCCGCTTCTTCGACGTGGCGCGCGGGCTGAAGGCCGTCTAGGACACCGGCTCGCTTTCCGTGCATTCCTGCTCGTTGCCTGCCGCCCGACGGCGTGTCTCATCGCGGGCAAGCGGTGCATTCGCGGACATGGTGTGATGGTTGGAGCGCCGCCGAGTGGTTGGGATCACGTGGCTGCCTGGCGCGGGGCGTGATGACGGGATGCCACGCGGGGCTTGTTCCCCCCCTGTCGCGGCGGGAGGAGACCCACGGCGGCGGACCGGCTCCGCCGACGCACCTCCGGGCACGCCTGGAGGTCGCTACGGACGATGCGCGCGTCCGACGTGGCATGGGGGCCAGCCGATGCTTCAGGCGGACAGGCCAGCATGCCACCCGGTCCCTCGACTTCGCCGCATCCCGGATGCAGACGCGCTGCAGGCACCGCTGCGCTCGGGATGACATAGGAGCCTCGTCCCGGTGGACGAGCCCGTTTGCGGGGTGACCCTGCCGCTTCGGGCTGGTCCGTCGTCGACGCGGCCGTGAGGATGCCGGGCCGCGCTTGTCAGGACGCTGGACCGAACTCGATGACGGTCTTGATCTCGTTCGGGGACTTGTGGGCGATGGCGTCCAGGTCGAGGCCAGGGCCGAAGGGCATGCGGCGGGTGATGAAGCGTTCCCCGAGGCCCGGCCAGAGGCGCTCGAAGTCGGCCAGGCGCTCGACCGCGTTCACGAAGTCCACCGCTCCCGCGTTCACGCTGCCCACGACGACCTTGTTGCCGATCACGAGCGAGGTGTTCATCTGCTCGGCGGGCAGCGCGACGCGATGCGTGCCGCCGGTGATGCTCAGCAGGACCTCCACGCCGTTGTTGCCGATCACCCGCATGGCGTCCAGGGCGATTTCCGCGTTGCCCGAACTCTCAAGGATGAGGTCGACGTTGCCGATCGCGGCCGCGATCTCGTCCAGCGACGCATCCCGCAGGGAGCAATAGGTCGCGCCGCTCGCCTCCACGAGGTCTGCCGCGGGGTTCGGTTTCGGTGTGCGGGCGACGGTCGTCACGGCGTAGCCCTTCGACCGGAGGAGGAGGGTGCCGAGCAGGCCGATCGGGCCCGCGCCGATGACGATGGCGCGTTCGGGCCTCCAATAGGCGAGGCGGCGCTGGATCGCCTCGGCCTGGCGCACGGCCTTCTCGACCACGGTCAGCGGCTCGATCAGGACCGCCGTCGCCTCCAGCGCCTCCGGCACCGGGATCAGCCACTCCTCCGCCTCCACCCAGCGTTCGCACAGGAAGCCCGGTTCGCGGAAGATCCCGCGCTCCGTGTACTTCAGCCAGAGGCACATGTCCGGCTCGCCAGCGAGGCAGGCCGGGCAGCCATCCGGACGGCGGACGGTGGCCGTCACCACCTGGCCGGGCGCGACGCGCGTGACCTCGGCCCCGGTCTCCAGCACGCGGCCGACGACCTCATGCCCGAGCACCAGCTCATCGGTACCGGCGGGAGCCTCCCCGAGGTCGCCCCGGATGATCTCGCGGTCGGTGCCGCAGATCCCGACCCGGATCGTTTCCACCAGGACGTCGTGCGGGCCGAGCGGAGGGACCGGGGTGGCGGTGAGGCGGAGGGTGCCGGCCTGGCCGGGGAGGACGGCGAGCGCGGCGGCGGTTGTCGCGAGGGACGTGGACATGGGGCGGGGTCCTTCTGCATCAGTCGTGATTCGTGAGCGAATTGACGCCCAGCGGCGCTGCGGCGTCAAGGCAACGTGCTCGGGTGGAGCGGGAAGCAGGAAGTGGGCTATACTTTCGGGGCGGATTTTGTCCGTGGTGTCCTTGCGTGCTTTCGCACGAGCGGACATCCTTCCATGGCACACGTACACGCTGAAGGTGGTGATGAGCAACAATGCGTGTTGAGATCCGAGACAACGAGGGCTTCGAGCAGCTTCTGCGACGGTTCAACAAGGGGATCGAGCGTTCCGGGATCATCCGGGAGCATCGCCGTGGCCTGCGCTTCATCAGCGTCCAGGAAGAGAACCGCGCGAAGCGCCGCAAGGCCGAGCGCCGGCGTCGCCGCAACCAGACCAAGTAGTCATCCTACTCGGTCGCGGCGGCTGGCGAATCGATCGATCCAACCGACCGTTTCGTCACAGCCACATGTCACCTTCAGGATCGCCTCCGGTCATCACGACCGGGGGCGTCTTGCGTCCCCGGGGGCTCGCCACGAAGCCCGGTGTCGGATACCGTACGCGCCAACAGACGGTGTGGCTCGTGACGGAAACGGAAGGCAATGCGCGATGCGAATCCTGATCTCGGCGGACATGGAAGGCACCTGCGGCGTCGTGTCGTGGGTGCATTGCGAGGCGCCGGAACTCGGCGCGGCGATCTCCAACCAGAGCGAGTACGATCGCGCCCGCCTGCGGATGTCCCGCGAGGTGAACGCGGCGATCGAAGGGGCGCTGGCGGGCGGCGCGGACGACATCATCGTCAACGACAGCCACGACGGGCAGCGCAACCTGATCCCGGAGGAACTGCACCCGGCGGCGCGCTACATCAACGGCGCCGACAAGTTCTTCGGCATGATGCAGGGGATCGACCAGGAGATCGACGCGGTCTTCTACACCGGCTACCACGCCAAGGCGGGGACACCCGGCGCCCCGCTGGCTCAT
>JBQCJS010000324.1:0-4947 GCA_051952485.1 Thermomicrobiales bacterium
TGCCTGGCGGTGAACCTCGCCTTCTGGTGGTGGGACATCGTCGATGGCATCCAGTGGTGGACCCTGGCGGTGGGCGTGCTGGTGCCGCTGGCGGCCGTACTCGGGTGGATGGAATACCGCGCGTCCGGTTGGGGCCTCACCTCCGCCCACCTCGTGCTGCGCTGGCGGACCCTCACCGGGCGAAACGTGCTGATAACCCGCCGCCAACGCCTGCAGCACCGGGGCACGACGGCAAACCTCTTCCAGCGGCGGGCGCGGCTGGCGACGTTCCATGCGGCGGTGGCCTCCGGCAGCGCGGGCGGCCACTATGCGCTGCCACACCTGGAGGCGCGCGACGCGGACTGGTTGCTCGCCGAACTCCAGCCGGCGCGGACCCGCGCGGCCCTGCGTGGTGGGGCCGAGGCCTGAGCGGACCGACGGATCGCGGATCGATCGGCGGCTGTCCGTGGCATGCGGAGGATCACTTGGCCATCACGCCGGGACGATGCGTCCGGAGCGGGGTCTTGCCCGCACCATCCGCCATGTGGTGAGTTGCCTCCGGATTTCATCCGTGATGTAATACATACTATGAAGTAATGGAGCGGCGCCCAGGGCACGATTTGCGCGGTCTGGACGATCCTGCCCACGGGGAGACGCACCAGCCCATGACCGATCGACACGAACCCGATACTCCGCCGTCCCGGAATGGGACGGGCCCGACCGGTCCGGATGACCGCGGCCCCCGCCGTGGCTCCGGAGGAGGGCGGTCCCGGCGGGACGGCGGCGATCCTGCCGAGCCGGCCGCGCTCCCCGAGCCGGTGCCCAGCACCCCGCTTTCCAACCAGTTGCCGCCCGAGCCCGCACCGGACACGCCCCCTGCCCCGCGCTGGTCGTGGGCGTGGTTCCGGGGTGGGCTGGCCACCGTGCGCAATGGCGCCCGGGAGACGGTCGTCAGCGTGCGGCGGGTGCTGGCGCTGGTCTGGCAGACAAGCCGCTCGCTGACCCTCGGCCTCGGCGCGACGAGCCTCCTGCAATCCATCCTGCCGGTGATCCAGATCTGGCTGGCCGGACGCCTGATCGACGAGGTCGTGGCCGGGTTCAACGCCGGCGGGGACCAGGCGCACATCCGGGGCGTGGTGGAGCTGGCGATCATCCAGCTGGCGATCCTGCTCACCTCCAGCCTGATGCAGGCGCTGGGCAACATCTGCCAGCAACTGCTGCAGGAGCGGCTGGCGATCCACGTCCAGCTGGAGATCATGGCTCACGCCAAGACGCTGGACCTCGCCGACTTCGAGGACGCGACCTACTACGACCAGCTCCAGCAGGCGCAGAGCGAATCCTCGCGGCGGCCAGTGCAGATGGTGTCGCAGGTCTTCGGGCTCATCCAGTCGTTCATCACCTTCAGCACCATGATCGCCCTGCTCTCCAGCCTCTCCTGGTGGATCGCGGTGGCGGCGCTGCTCTCCCCCATCCCCGTCTTCATCTCGCAGTCGCGCTATGGCTGGCAGGGCTTCCACATGATGCGCCGTCAATCGCCCCTGCGCCGCGCGATGAGCTACCTGACGACCGTGATGACCACCGACCAGTACGCCAAGGAGGTGAAGCTCTTCACCCTCGGCGACTACTTCATCGACCGCTACAAGCAGGTAGCCGCGACCTACTACGAATCGACGCGCGCCCTGCTGGTGCGGCGCTACCTGGCCTCGTTCGGCTGGGGATCGCTGACGACGATGGCCACCTCGGGGACGTTCCTCTACGTGGCGATCCTCGCCGTGCGCGGGAAGATCACGCTCGGCTCGCTGACCGTCTTCACGCAGGCGGCGAACCAGGTGCAGGGGGCCTTCCAGGGCATCCTGAACGGCATCCAGGGCATCTACGAGAACGGGCTCTATCTCTCCACCTACTACACGCTGCTGGAGAAGCCGCCCCGCATCTCCGCGCCGGATCATCCCATCCCCGTGCGCGTGCCCTTCCAGGAGGGAATCGAGTTCCGCGATGTCAGCTATCGCTACCCGGGGCGGGAGGAATGGGCACTGCGCCACCTCTCGTTCACCATCGAGCCGGGGGAGACGGTCGCACTGGTGGGCCGCAATGGCGCCGGAAAATCGACGATCGTGAAGCTGCTGGCGCGGCTCTACGATCCGACCGAGGGGACGATCCTGATCGATGGCCACGATGTGCGCGACTACGATCCGGCGGCGTTGCGCGCGCAGTTCGGCCTGATGTTCCAGGATTACGCGACCTACCAGTTCAGCGCGGCGGACAACATCGGCGTGGGCAATATCGCCCATGTGGCGGACATGATCGAGATCGAGGACGCCGCCGACCGCGCCGGGGCGAACAGCGTGATCGCGAAGCTCCCCGAGGGCTTCCAGACGACGCTCGGGAAGTGGTTCGAGGGGGGACACCAGCTGTCGGGGGGCGAGTGGCAGAAGATCGCGCTGGCCCGCGCCTTCATGCGGGAGGATGCGCAGATCCTGATCCTCGACGAGCCGACGGCGGCCCTGGACGCCCGGGCAGAACACGACCTGTTCAGCAGGATCAAGGAGCTGACGGTCGGGAAGATGGCGCTCTACATCTCTCACCGCTTCTCGACGGCGCGGATGGCGGACCGGATCTTCCTGCTGGAGTACGGCCAGGTGAAGGAGGCCGGCACCCACGAGGAACTGATGGCGATGGACGGGCAGTACGCGGAGCTCTTCGAGCTGCAGGCGGCCAGCTACCGGTAGCCGGGACACCTCCTGCGGAATCCGACGACGGCGGTGAGTCAGGGCCGACGAGGCAATCCCCGGCTTGTCCTGGGGTGCATCACGCTCGGACGAAGAGCTCCAGTTCGACCCAGAGATCGTCCACGGCCTTCTGCCGCGTCTCGATCTCCGGGAGCTGGGTTTCGACCATCGCCCGCGCGCCAGTCGATCGGATCTCATGGGAGATTTCCATGTCACCGCCTCTGGATGCCTGGCGGATCTTGGCCGGCGTCAGGCGTCCGGACTGCTTCTCCAGGAGCTTGCGCAGGCGGCGGAGGCGCTGCTGCTCGACCTTGATCGCGGCGATAGCCTCGTAGGCGGAGCGCTTGTCGCGCAGCCCAAGCCGGCGCGTCTCCTCCAGGTCGAGGGCGTCGCGCGTGAGGTCTATGGTGTCGTCACGCCGGAAGATGCGGCGCAGTGCGTCCATGAGCCCACTCCCGGGCCGGAGCCAGCCTCCCATCGACGGCAGGACGGGGAGCATCGCCGCCCGGGCATGGCGAGCGAATCGGCTCCGCGTTCGGGATCAGGCGTCCGAATCGCGGAGCCGGGCGACCATCTCCTCGTCCCAGGTGAGGTGATCCTCGATCTCGTCGGCCAGGGTCGTCTCCCCCTTGCCGTGGTGGTCGATCGGCTGCTCCCACTCGCGGATCGTCACGTTCATCAGGATCGAGACGAGTTCGCTCCGGTCGTGGCTGAACCCGCCAACCAGGTCCTCCACCGATGCCGTGACATCGGACCCGGTCCCGAGCGCCTTCACCTCCGGCTCGTCCTCGATCGCGCGCAGCGACGGCCGGCCGCCGTGCGGGGCATCGCGCACGATGATCTGCGCGCGCCGGAGCATCGCCCCCTCACGCGCCCGGATCTCGGCCAGCAGGGCGAGGCGGTCGGAATCGATCGTCTCCGGAAGGGGATCGCCCAGCGTCTCCCGCAGGACGGTCGGGGATTCGAGCAACCCGTCGAGCAGGTCGCGGTAACTGTCGAGCATTGCCGGGATTTCCTGACTGCTAGTGAACGCGCGCCGGGACAGCCATCGCCACGCCTACCATTCGGGGGTGGTGACCTCGACGGTCTCCCCCGCCACGTCCGACGCGGCCGGCGCCGTGACCGGGGCGATCACGTCCTTCGCCGTGTCCGTGGAGGCATCGGCCGAGACGACATTCCAGACCACGCCGAACGGGTCCCGGAAGGCGAAGCCGTTGGCGTCCTCGCCGAGCAGGGAGTATCCGCGCATCAGCACCTGCGCCTTGATCCAGCGAGCCTTCGCCGCGTCCACCGCGAGCACGAACTCGTTCACCACCGCGCTGGCATCCAGCGGCCTGGCGCGACCGACCCGCTGCAACACGACCTGGAGCGGCCCGCTCGTCATGAAGGCGAGCGTCGCTTCGGAGGCATCCTGCGCTGCGGTCTGGTGATCGTAATCGTGGCCCAGATACGTGCGCGCCCCGTTCTGCTCGATGCGGATCCGGCCGATCAGCTCCATGCCGAGCACATCGTGGTAGAGCCGCTCCGGCGCGGCGAGGTCCGCCACCCGGATCACATCGTAGCGAGCGCCCTGCTCGAACATCGAGCCCTCCGAGAGGACCGTCTGCGCCCGGGCAATCGGGCTCACCACCGTCTCCGGAGCTACAGCCACGGCGGACGTGGCCGCAGCCGCGGGAGCCGCCAGGGCAGTCGTGGTGGCCGGGACGACGCCTTCCGCGAAGGCCGGCTTCACATGGTCGCCGATCTTCGGGATCGTGCGTTCCACCCACGGCTGGTCGCGGCGGATGGCGGCGACGGCGGCGGAGGGATCGGTCTCCCCCAGCGGCAACTGGCGTCCGTTGTGGAGGATGAGGGAGACCGCACTGCGGTTGAGCGGCGAATCGAACCCCGCATCCTCATACCAGTCGTAGATCGCGTCGATCACGCTGAGGTTCCGCGCCGCGATGGTGAGGTCGACGTAGTTGTCGTCGAATCCGGCACCGTGGGCGGGTCGCACCACGACGACCTGGGCCACCCCGGACGCGGTGACCGCGACATTGGCGTCATCGGCGAGGGGACGCGGCACTTCCAGCAGGAACCGGTAGGCCATTCGGGACACTCCCTTGAGCGTGGATGCGGATCGCGGGTGGACGTGGACAATCGCCGGCGGTTTCGATCCGGAACCCGGACGGCGAACGATCGCGGCGTCATGTGCGGGCATTGTACCAACTCTCTCCCGCGACCGATTCTCAGGAGCCAA
>JBQCJS010000325.1:0-3439 GCA_051952485.1 Thermomicrobiales bacterium
GGTCGGACTGGCGGGGGCGGGTCGGGTTCGGGTGATTGCCCGGTCCGCGCCGGCGTTCGGGCTGCTCCGACTCGGCCTGGCGGGCGCCCTGGCCGACCGTGAGGATGGCGGGATCTTCATCCTCACGATAGGTGGTACGCGGAGCACGTCGCGGTCCTGATGGGCGCGGAGCATCGGAGGAGCGGTCGCCGGGGCGGGAGGAGCCGGACTGGCCGGGTCGGCCCTGGCGCGATCGATTCTGGGGCGGGCGGGAGGACGAGGGCATGAATGATGGTCTTTCCGTGGGATACGAGGAAGGATGATGGCGACGGTGTCCGCCGAGGTATGTCCATTGTAGTGGTTCATCGTGCGGCGTGATGGGACACCGATTGGCCCGGGCCATCGCGCCGGATGCGGGATAATGCCCGCTGGACCCGGCGCGGATCGCGCACGGGCGGCGATTCGAGGAACGAGCGAGGGCGCGACGCGGGATGACGGATCAGGACAAGCGGCAGCGGGTCGATGCGGTGGATGCAGCGGAGGTGGCGGAGGACCAACCCTGGCGGGTGGCGGTCCTGCTTTCCGGGGCGGGGCGCACGCTGGAGAACCTGCTACGGGTGATCGACCGGGGTGAGCTGCCGATCGAGATCGTGACCGTCAGCAGTTCCGTGCCAGCGGTGCGCGGGCTGGAGGTCGCCGCCAACGCGGGCATCCCCGCCGCCACCGTCACCCGGAAGGGGCATCCCTCCGTCCATGCCTACAGCGAGGCGATCTACGATGCCATCGCCCCGTATTCCCCCGACCTGATCCTGATGGCGGGCTTCCTCCGCCAGGTGCTCGTCTTCCCCGGCTGGGAGGGGCGCATCCTGAACATCCATCCCGCCCTCCTGCCCGAGGCTGCCGCCTATGCCGCCGGGAAGGGCATGTTCGGCGAGCGCGTCCACGCGGCGGTGATCGCCCACGGCGATCCCGTCAGCGGCGCGACGGTGCACGTCGTGACGGACGACTACGACGACGGGCCGCCGCTGCTGCGCGTCGAGGTGCCGGTGCTCCCGGACGACACGCCGGTGACGCTCGGCACGCGCGTCTTCCACGCCGAATGCGACCTCTACCCCGAGGCGATCCGGCGTTATCTCGCCGCCAATCCCGGGTTTCGCCGCCGCGAACCAGGTGGCATGGGCCGCAACCGGTAACCCCGGACCTTCGCCCCAGCCAATCCGGTTACGAATCCATACACGCTTACGAAGCATCCGCCATCCACTGACCGCGCGTATACGAACCATCGGCGGACACGCGTTCGCTGGGGCTCCGGCCATTCGAGGCCGGCGCGATCGGGCCTGGCGCGGGCTGGCGCCCAGCCGGTCGCGGAGATTCGCAGGCGCCGCTGGCGCCGCAGCTGGAAGGGGTTCGTATGACAACGGGCGGACGACCGGGATCGACACCGGATGAGGGCATCTATCCCACGATCAACCTTGGCCTGCTGCTGATCCGGGTGGTCACCGGCATCGTCTTCTTCATGCACGGCTACCAGAAGCTGGTCGACAACGGAATCTCCGCCACGCAGCAGGGGTTCGATGCGATGGGGGTGCCCCTGCCGGACATCACGGCGGTGGTGGTCACCTTCGTGGAACTGATCGGCGGTGCGGCGCTGATCCTGGGCGCGTTCACGGCGGTCGTCGGGCTGCTCCTGGCGGTGGACATGCTGGCCGCGCTCTTCATCGTGCATATCGACGCCGGCTTCTTCGCCATGAACGGTGGGTTCGAGCTGGTCCTCCTGCTCGGGTCCATGGCGCTGGGGGTGGCAATTGCCGGACCCGGCCAGTTCTCGGTCGATGCGCTGACGAACCTTGGCGCGCGCCTTCCGTTCACCCAGGCGCTCGTGCCGTCACGGCGCTAGTCCCACCCCCCCCGGACAAAAAACCACATCCCCCGTTTTTCCCCTGTCTTTCCGGGGTATTGGTCCCTCGGCGACCCTTCAGCCGGGCACGAGCGCTGCGGCTACGCCCGCCGGTAGACGAGATCGCCCACCGCGATCCGGGGCGACGCAGCGGCTTCGTCTGTTGGCTGCCACGTCGCGTAGAAGCCGCGCACCCCCTGATGCAGGAACTTCACCGCCTCCGCGACCTGGGCGTCCGCCTTGCGGTCACGCGGATAGCGCAGGCAGAACTTGCCGAACTCCACGCAGGGCGGCGCGACTTCCACCCGCGTCAGGTCCACCGGCCCCTCCGCCGTCATCACCACGATGCCCCTGACGAACTCGTCCTCGGTGTGCGTGTCCTCACTGGCGACGAGCAGGTTCTCCCCGGCAATGCCATCGTGCAGGAAGTCGCCGAACTCACCGCGCATCACGCCGTAATGCGATGTGAATCCCAGCGAGATCCCGTTTTCGCCCCGGTACCGGCTGAGCGGATGGTCGCGGTGATGGACATCGTGGTGCACGATCTCGCCGTCGAACCCGGTGACGCCGCCGGAGTCGATCTCCATCGCCGGGACGGCGGTGATCGCCGCCGGGTCGTACCAGCTGATGGGGCGCTTGCCGCCCTTCAGCGGGGCGACCTGCACCTGAAGCTGGACGACCGGCCCGATCAGGACGAGGCCGGCGGCATCGGAAGCGGACAACGTGGGAACGGGTGCGGACATCCGGGATCTCCTGCGAGGTGGTCGTCGTCGTGGTCATGATCGGGGTCGTGGTTGTTGCGGCTGGAGGTGCGATGGCGGCTGCGCCCGGGCATCGTCTGGTGGACCAGTATGCCCGATCGCGCGCTGCTTACCCGTACCGCAGCGTCGTCAGCAGCTCGGGGCCGTTGCGTTCGAGCCAGGCGATCGTCCAGCGCCCGCCACCCCACGCGGCGAGGGCGCCGGAGGCGATGCCGATCGCGCTCGCGCCCCATTCCAGGTACGGGACCTGATATCGGCCCGCGAGGTAGAGCGTCCCCACCGTCGGCAGCAGTGCGACCAGCAATAGCGCGATCGTGACGATCGTCTGCGCCGTGTTGTCCGCCGCCGCGACCAGATTCCCGCTCTTGCGCGCTGCCTCCGGCACCGGCACCGCGCCTCTCGCCGAGACGACGATCATGGCCCCGGCGCCCGCGCCGAGGGCGGCCGGGAAGATCGCGGCGATCCACGTCCACGCCCACCACTGCTCGCCCCAGGCCGTCGCGATCAGGGACATCACCAGCGCGACCGGCCCGAACTCCAGCAGGTAGGCGATCTGCTTGCCACGCACATCCACCGGAATCGCGCCCGGCGTGAGCAGCGTCATCCAGAAGGCGCTGCCCTCCAGGCCGTAGAGATTGCATGAGGTCGACGCGCCGAGGATCAGCACGATCACCCCCACCCACGCCACGATCTGCGTCCAGTTCACCGCCGCCGGGATCGCCACGATGAAGATGCCGCCCAGGACGGCGATCCTGGCTTCCAGCGCCATGCGCGGCTCCCGGCTCCACGTCAGCATCGCTCG
>JBQCJS010000326.1:0-2120 GCA_051952485.1 Thermomicrobiales bacterium
CACAAAAACCCCCCCCAATGGGGACGACCCCCGTTCCTTTATCACCCCCCCCTTTCCGTCCCCCTTGTTTTGGTGGTGGTGTTTCTTGTTGTGGGCGGGCGGGGGGGGGGCGGGGACCGCCACCCCCCCGCCCCCGTCTGCCTACCCCTTCATGGAGCCGGCGAGCATTCCCTGGATGAAGAAGCGCCCGAGCAGGACGTAGATCACCAGCGTCGGCAGCGCGGCGATCACCGCGCCGGCCATCACGACATTCCAGGAGACCGAGAACGACCCAGAGAGGTTGTTCAATGCCACCGTCACCGGCTGCTCGCGCGGGTTGGTGATGACCGTGAGGCCGAACAGGAACTCGTTCCAGATGTTCGTGAACTGGAAGATGCCGACCACCACGAACGCCGGGAGCGAGAGCGGGAGCATGACCTGGCGGAAGATCTGCCACAGGCTCGCGCCATCGATACGGGCGGCCTCGACGATCTCGTAGGGGATGTTCGCGAAGTAGTTGCGGAAGATCAGCGTGGTGATGGGGATGCCGTAGATCACGTGGACCACGATCAGGCCCGGCAGCGACCCGTACAGGCCGATGCGGTCCAGGAACTGAATCAGCGGGATGAGGATGCTCTGGTAGGGGATGAACATCCCGAAGAGCACCAGCGCGAAGAGGACCTCGGACCCCCGGAACCGCCACTTTGAGAAGAGATACCCGTTGATCGCGCCCAGCAGCGACGAGATGATCGTCGCCGGGATCACCAGCAGGAAACTCTGGGCGAGGTTGGGGCTCAGTTGCCGCCAGGCCTCCGCGAATCCGCCCGCCGTGAGCGAGGTGGGAAGGTTCCACATCTGGTCGATCGAGACGTCGGCGGCATCCTTCAGGCCGGAGACGACCATCACGTACATGGGCATCAGGTAGAAGAGGATCGCCACGCCCAGCACGAGGAAGAGGATGACGCGGCGGACGCCGAAGCGGCGCGATGGACGAGCCTGGACCGATGCGAGGGATGCGTTCATCGCTCCACCTCCCGCAGCGAGCGCGCCAGGTAGGGCACGATGACGATCGCGATCAGGGCGAGCATGACGATCGAGGCGGCGGCGCCGAGGTTGTACTTGTTCGCGCCGAAGGTCTGCTCGAAGACGAAGATGCCGGGGACATCGGTCGCGAAACCCGGCCCCTTGCCGGACATGGCGAAGACGAGATCGAAGATCTTGAGCGAGATATGCCCGAGGATGATCATCACGCTGATCGTGATCGGCTTCAGGAGCGGGATGATGATGTCCTTGTAGGTGCGGTAGAGCGAGGCGCCGTCCAGGGCGGCGGCCTCGCGGATGTCGTGCGAGATGGTGCCCAGTCCGGCAAGATACATCGCCATCGCGAAGCCGGAGAGCTGCCAGACCGCCGCGATGATGACGGGGATCATTGCCACCGGAATCCCGATCTGGGCCTTCACGGCATCGGGCATCGGGATGTCCCCGAGAATCCGGGGGCTGATCAGCCAGTCGACATGGAGCGGGCCGAGACCGACCTTGCCGAGCAGCCAGTTGATGCCGAGGTGGTCCAGCAGCAGGGTGATGCCGGAATCGGGGTTGAAGATCCAGCGCCACGCGACGCCGGTCACCACGAACGAGAGCGCATAGGGGAAGAGGAAGATATTGCGGATCAGCCCGCGCGCCGGGATGGACTGGTCCAGCGCGATGGCGAGCAGGAGCCCGACGCCGACCGATCCGATCAGGAAGAAGACGGTGAAGACAATCGTATTGCGGATGTCGATCTGGAAGCGTGTGGTGGTGAAGAGGCGGCGGTACATCTCCCAGAGCGGCTCGATCAGCGAGAGATCGCGTTTCGGGGTGCGCCAGTTCGAGAGCGAGACCCAGAAGGTCAGGCCGATGAAGCCATAGACGAAGATGAAGAGGGCGATCAGGCTCGGGGCGAGGATGAGCGGGGAGAGCAGGCGCTCCGGAATCAGCCGGCGCCTGGGCGTACCGGCTCGGGCAGCCGGGCGTTCGAGTGCGCCTTGGGCCATGAGGAACGGTCCTTTCGCGGAGGTGGGCACGCGACAGGCGGAAGGGCGGGGCAGGCCGAGGATATGGCCTGCCCCGCCCCGGAGAGGCGGCTAGCCTTCGTCCGACTG
>JBQCJS010000327.1:0-2394 GCA_051952485.1 Thermomicrobiales bacterium
ACCGCGAATCGCGCTTCCTGACAGGGCATCCAGCCTGTCCGAATGCCCAGTCATGCCCGCCCGAGGCGGCGACTGCCGCCTATCGGACCATCAGTCCCTTCTGCCAGGCGCCTCGCAGGTCTGCCCTTCGAGATCTCCAGCCCGGCACTCCGCGCGAAACCTATCCACGCGATCATCCTCACGTCGAGTGCACTCCCGTATATCATGGTATTTACCAGCATTTACGGTATCGCCGTCACAGCATCACAGACCCACAGCCCTCGGGTTCATCGCAGCGCCTTTCGCCAGTCTCCCCACCGAAGCACGAGGGATCATTGAATCCCCCCCTCTTGCAATCGCGGGATTTTCGTGTAAGCTCCGCTACCAGCAGGGGAGTTCTGTCACCGTCCGGGATCGTTTCGCGCGGATCGTTCCGGGCCAATCGCTTTCCCCTGTCATGGGTCGCTGACGTGGCCACGTCGGCTTGACCCCGCACCGCTACCTTCGACAACAGCAGTACGCGAGCACCCGGAGCGGCGCTCGCAGGATCTGGAGGTCCCGTCATGGCATATGCCAACGACGAGGGGACGCCCAACGGCATCCCTTCGCGCCCACAGCGGCAACAGGAAAAGATTCGCGTCGCCATCATCGGCGTCGGCAACTGTGCATCGTCCCTTGTCCAGGGCGTGCAGTACTACCAGAACGCACCGGAAGACGAGTTCGTCCCAGGCCTGATGCACGTCAACCTCGGCGGCTATCACATCCGCGACATCGAGTTCAGCGCGGCGTTCGACATCGACGCGAACAAGGTCGGCAAGGACCTGAGCGAGGCGATCTGGGCCCGGCCCAACAACACGATCAAGTTCTCCGATGTGCCCTTCCTGAACGTTCCCGTTCACCGCGGCATGACCCACGACGGGATCGGCAAGTACCTCTCCGAGGTCATCACCAAGGCCGACGGCCCCACCGCCAACATCGTCCAGATCCTGCGAGACACGCAGACCGATGTCGTCGTCTCCTACCTGCCGGTAGGGTCCGAGATGGCCACCAAGTGGTACGTCGAGCAGATCCTCGAAGCAGGGTGCGCGTTCGTGAACTGCATCCCCGTCTTCATCGCTGGCACCGACTACTGGAACAACCGCTTCCTCGAGAAGGGGCTGCCCATCGTTGGCGATGACATCAAGAGCCAGGTCGGCGCGACCATCACCCACCGCATGCTCACCCGCCTCTTCGCCGATCGCGGCGTGCGCATCGACCGCACCTACCAGCTCAACTTCGGCGGCAACACCGACTTCCTGAACATGCTCGAACGCGAGCGCCTCGAATCCAAGAAGATCTCCAAGACGCAGGCCGTGACTTCGCAGATGGACTACGGCGTGGGACCGGAGAATGTCCACGTCGGGCCGTCCGACCACGTGCCGTGGCTGGAGGACCGCAAGTGGGCGCACATCCGGCTGGAGGGAACGACCTTCGGCGACGTGCCGCTGAACGTGGAGATGAAGCTGGAAGTCTGGGACTCGCCGAACAGCGCCGGCGTGGTGATCGATGCGATCCGCTGCGCGAAGCTGGCCCTGAACAACGGGATCGGCGGCGCATTGCTGGCCCCGAGCAGCTACTTCATGAAGTCCCCGCCAGAGCAGTATCACGACGATATCGCCCGTGACCGGCTGGAGGAGTTCATCGCGATCTACAAGCGGGACACCGCGTCCGTCGATGCCCCGACCGAGGCCCTCGCGGACTGATCGCCGCGCCATGTCGAAGCGGGTGCCATGCACCGGGCACCCGCTTCAGGGTGGGCTATCGGGATGCGTCCTCCCTGTCGGAAGGAAGGGTGCGCGCCCGGTCGAGGATTTCCAGGAATCCTCCGGCACTGAGGATCGCCGATCCGCCGAATCGGCCAAGGGCCTGTAACTGGGCGTCGCCTGTTACCAGGAAGTCCACTTCGGCAGATGCAACTGCCGCCAGCACCAGATCATCTTCCGGATGCGTGGCAATCCCGAATACCGTCACGGTGATGGGAGTAACCTCGGCCTCATGACCAAGTGTCCATAGAACTTGGTCCAGTTGCCTCGGGGAAATGCGCGCCGCGAAGTAGGGCTTACGTAGCGCCCGGTCGAGTTCGTCCAGAACGCGATCGGACAGGACGAGGTCAAACTCCCGTCGCCCCCAGCGACGAATCACCTCGGCAGGCGGGCTGGCCCCCGCGGCAAGCCCAACGATCCCCGATGCCAGCACATTGGTGTCCAGCATCGCCCGGATCACTGCCCGATCGCGATCCCACGTCGCGGACGTTCATCGGCGCGCGCCTCGACGAGAGCCCGTTCCACTTCCTGGGCGATCCGCTCCGGAGACTGATCGGCGAAGGCCTCGCCAACCTCCCCAAGGATCGCGAACGCCTGCTCCCGCTCCGCATCC
>JBQCJS010000328.1:0-6930 GCA_051952485.1 Thermomicrobiales bacterium
CGACGCCGAGTACGTTCCGGTCGGCGAAGACCAGAAGCAGCACCTCGAACTCACCCGCGATGTCACCCACCGCTTCAACCAGCGGTACGGCGAGACGTTCGTGATCCCGAAGCCCGACATCAAGGAGGAGGGCGCCCGGATCATGTCCCTCGACGACCCGACGAAGAAGATGAGCAAGAGTAACCCGAATCCGGCCAGCTACATCGCGCTCAGCGACGACCCGAACACCATCCGCCGCAAGATCAAGCGCGCGGTCACCGACTCCGGCAGCGAGATCGTGAGCACGCCGGACAAGCCGGCCCTGGCGAACCTCATCTCCATCTACGCCCTGCTCACCGAGCAGAGCCACGCCGAGGTGGAGAACCACTTCGCGGGCAAGGGCTACGGGGCGTTCAAGACCGAGCTGGGCGAGGTCGTCGTGGACGCCATCCGCCCCATCCAGGAGCGGCTCGCCGAACTGGAGGCCCAGCCGGAGGTCGCCATCGGCGTGCTCACCGAGGGCGCGGAGAGGGCACGCACCATCGCCGCCGCCAAGATGGACCTCGTTCGCGACCGCATGGGCATTGGCACGCCTCGCGCCTGATGGTCCGGATCACATCATGCGAGCGCGAGGCAACGGAACGGGCCGGTGGATGGGCGATCCACCGGCCCGTTCTCGTGCGACGCACGAGCGAATCGCAGCGCCTACTCGGCGGCGGCCTTGGCCTTCTTCTCCATGATCGTCGTGGAGTGGCCCGCGTCCAGGCGCGCTCCCGGATCGATGTACTGCATCGCGTGGTTCACGGCGCTCACCGCCTCGCTCGCGCCGGTGGCAATGAGCTTGAACTTGTCGGGATACGCGGCGATATCGCCTGCGGCGAAGACGCCCGGCACACTCGTCTCCATCGTCTTCGCATCGACGAGGATCTGGTTCCGCTGCAACTCGAACCCCCACGAGCGCATCGGCCCGGGATCGGCCTTGAAGCCGATCGCGCAGATCAACTCGTCCAGCTCGAGGTCCTGCGTCGTGCCATCCTGGTGCTTGAAGGTGATCTCGCCGATCCGGCCATGGTCGGCGGGGCGGACGTGCGTCACCTCGTAGCCCGGGTAGTGGAGCTGCACCGTGGACGCCTCCAGCTCCGCCACCGTCGACTCGTGGGCGCGGAACTTGGAGCGGTGGATGACCGTCACGCTCGCGGCGATCGGCTCCAGCGTCAGGGCCCAGTCCACGGCGGAATCGCCCCCGCCCACGACGACGACCCGCTTGTCGCGGAAATCCTCGATGCGCTTCGCGAAGTAGTGGACGCCCTTGCCCTCCATCTCGGTCACGCCCTCGGCGGTGAGTCGGGTCGGTTCGAACGCGCCGACGCCCGCCGCGATGATCACGGACTTCGCGTACCGCTCGCCCTTCGAGGTCTTGAGGACGAAGGAGCCGTCGCCCTGCTTCTCGAGCGCCTGGACCTGCTCGGAAAGACGGATCGTCGGGTCGGACCGCAGCGCCTGTTCGAGACAGGCCGCGACGAAGTCCTTCGCCAGCACCTTCGGATAGCCGATCACGTCGTAGATGTACTTCTCCGGGTACATCGCCATGCACTGGCCACCGACTTCTTCCAGGGAGTCGATGATCTGCACGCTCGCCCCGCGCAACCCCGCGTAGAAGGCCGCGAACAACCCGGACGGGCCTGCGCCGATAATGGCCACGTCGGTCATGGCGTTGGCATCGTCACCGCCTGGGGTGACGACTTCATTCTCGATACTCACGGATACGAATCTCCCGGCAGTCGACACGAACGCACGATTTCAGCTTGGAGGATACACCGCCGGGCGCGGAGTATCACCTATCCAACCGGTCGGGATTGCCTGCGCTCCGGGTTGCTGGGTGACGACCGCCCACCCGGGCGCTCTTCCGCTTGTCACAAGCGCACAGGAGGACCGACGTCCTGCACATGGATGGTGCGCTCGACCGTCCATCGTCACCGGTTTGACACCGCTCTCCCCCAATCCGTATCGTTCCCGTACGGACACGCTGCGCGGTCCGGACGAGTTCCCCCGCCCTTCGCCTGCAAAGGTCCACCGTCCCGTGCTGGAATCCACCAAACAATGGGCCAGGGCGCGCATGGCTCCTACCACCTGGGAGCGCATGGGTCGCCTCGGCCAACGATCCAGCGAGATCGCCAGCACCGTCGTCGATCGATGGGACGATCGCTTCCCACCCTCGACCCGGCGACGCCTCGATGCGTGGCGAATCCTGGCGGGCCTTGCCTTCGTGGCGATTCCGGCCATGCTCCTCGCCCTGGTCGATTTCCAGTCGCTCGCCATTCCCATGATCTTCCTTATCGTGGGCGTCGGCGTTTCCTGCTATGTCTCGGATTGGGTAGGCGGCCTCGCCTCGATCGTCGCCGTGCTCCTGCTCGTCCCCCTCCTGTACGTGGGCGAACCGTGGCGGTTCCCCGATCACCTGGATGCCGATGTCGTCGCGACCCTCGTCGCGTTCACGGTCGCCTCCGGGCTCATCCTCGTGATGGTCGAGCACCTGAAGCAGGAACGTGCCGCGGCCCGGCTCGAATCCGCCGCCATGCGCGCGGCCAATACCGCCCTCAACACGGTCGAGATCGTCGCCGCCGGCCGCCATGCCGGTGATGTCGAGGCCTACTTCAACGTGCTCGAATCGTTGCTCTCCGCCATGGTCCGGGTGAACCGCGCCTCCGCCGGGGCGCTCTACCTCGTGGACGAGAAGGAGGAGACCCTGATCCGGGCCGCCACCTATGGCGAGACCGACGAGCCGCTCCCGAATGCCGGGGTGCCCAGTGTCTCGAACCGGCTCCAGGTTGGCGAGGGATTCGTCGGACGCATCGCCCTTGAACGACGTCCGGTGGTCCTCACCGATCTCGCACTCGAACCGGAAGCCTTCGACGTGATCGACACCAATCCCCACGTGCGATCGGTCGCCGGCGTCCCCCTGCTCGGCCCCCGCGATCAGCTGGTGGGCGTGGCCTGGATCGGCCTCTACCTCCCTTACCGCTTCTCGCAGACCGCGCTCGCCCGCCTCCAGGCCCTCGGCCTGCGCACCGTCGCGTTCATGGAATCCGCCCGCCTCGCCGACGCGCAGGAACTGAAGCTCGACCGCGCCGAGGACAGCGAGCGCCGGCTGCAGTCGGTCATCCAGACGATGCCGGAGGCCGTGATGGTCGTCCGGGCCTCCACCATGATGCTGGAGACCTCCAACGCCGCCGCCCAGCGCATGTTCGGCCTCCGCTCGGAACGCCAGCAACGGAACACGCGCGTGACCCAGCTCCGTGTCTCGGGCGTAGCGGAATCGGACCTCCCACTCGTCAAGGCAATCGCGGAATCCCGCGTCGTCACCGGCGTGGAGCTGACGGTCACCCTCCCGGATGGGAGCCGCATTCCCGTCGTCGCCAGCGCCGCTCCCCTCTACGACGACGCAGGCGAGGTCGATGTCGTGGTGGGCGTCTTCCAGGACGTTCGACCCCTCAAGGAGGCCGAACGGCTCCGGGACGAGTTCCTGTCCGTCGTCTCCCACGAGCTGCGGTCGCCACTGACCCCGATCCGGGGGTTCGCGCAGATCATCGGGCGCGATCTCGCCAACCAGGAGGGACACGAACACCACGTCGCTTGGCTGGCCACCATGCAGGCTCAGGCGGACCGCATGACCCGCCTCGTCGATGACCTGCTCGATGTCTCACGGCTACGCTCCGGTCGCCTGATGATCCGGCCCAGCGCCGCGGACCTGGTCACAATCTGCCGCTCGGTGGTCGATTCCCGGCAGGCGGGCACGACGGACCATACGATCGTCCTCGAAACCGACCTCGAATCACTGCCCGCCTCGCTCGACGGGGACCGCATCTTCCAGGTGATCGACAACCTCGTCGGAAACGCGATCAAGTACACGGAGGGCGGCACGATCACCGTCGCACTCGCGGAGCAGCCCTTCATCCACCGCGCCATCGTCACGGTCACGGACGAAGGTACCGGCATCCCAGAAGCCGAACGCGACGCGCTCTTCACCCCATTCTTCCGCGCCCGCAGCGCGGCCGAAAGCGCCGTCCCGGGTCTCGGGCTGGGCCTCTACATCTGCCGGGAGCTGGTCGAAGCGCACGGTGGCACCATCAGCGTCGATGCCTCCGAGTCGGGAGGCTCCCGTTTCACGATCGCGTTGCCGATCCATTCCTGACTACCAGCGCCATCACGACCACTGGAACGCAAGACGGGGACGATCCGGCATGGATCGTCCCCGTTGCTCGTCACGGGATGAATGACTACGGCTCGTAAGGGCTGCCGGTCGGCACCTCGACACTGGTGTATCCACCGGTGCCGTCGCCGCCGATAACCGGTCGCGCCGGGCCATCGGTACCGTCGGAACTCACCGCCGTCGGCGTGACGGTCGGGCGGACCCCGGTGCCATCACCCCGGGAGGTGTCAACCGTCGCGACCGGTGCGCTCCCGTCGGAGCCATCGGAAGCAGGAGCGATCGTTTCCACTGGCTGGGTCTCGACCGGCGCGGGCGCCTGCGTCACCGGAACTTCGGTGGCCGGGACTTCCGTGGCGGGGACTTCCGTGGCCGGAACCGCGGTCGGCTGGGGCGCTTGCGGACTCACCGTGATCGCGGAAGTGCTGAGCGTCTCGCCGGTATTCGCGTCCGAGAGATAGAAGGTGAAGGTCGTCTGGGCGTCGACCCACGGAGCATTCCAGGTGAAACTGCCGCCAGTCACGCCATAGACGCCGACATCGCCGGTCTCCGCGAACGAACCGCCATCGACCGTCAGGTTGACGCTCGTCGCGTCTCCGACCGACACCGTCACGGCATCGCCCGCGGAGGCCGACGCCGGCGCCGAGAGCCACGCGGCGGAGTTGTCACCGCCCGGCTCGGTCGTCGGGGTGTCGCCACCGGCGCTCCCGGTGTCGAGCACCATCAGGGAGTTGGCCAGGCTCAGGCTGTCCGTGTCCGCGAGATTCTTGCTGTTGACGTTGTAGAGGACGCCGTCCTGGATCCACCAGACCTGATCGTAGATCGGGGTCACATCGTGGATCGCGTCGTAGCCGTTGACGCTGGCGTTCACGAAGAGCTGGTTGTTGAGATCGTACGGAGAGCCCGCGGGAAGCGCACCTCCCACCTGGCCCGTGATCTGGAGGAAGGTCGGATCGCCGCCCCCGTTCATCCAGTAGAGGCTGTAGTATCCGCCAGCCGTGCTGATCGAGGGCGCGCCGCCAAAGGGAGCGGGAACCCACGACGGCACGAGCACGGTGAACCCCAGGCTCAGGGATGCCGCCGCATCGCTGCTCAACCAGTCCACGCCCTGCGCCGCCAGCCCCACGGATTGCGGCGCGCTCGGTCCCGCGATCGCGGGCAGCACTGGCACCGCGAGGGTGCCGCCAAGCAACATGAATCCGGCCCCGATGGCCACCAGTCGCTTGCGAACGGTGCGCGTCTCTCCCATGGTGCTGCTCACTTCCCCTGACCCCACAACGTGTCGCGCCACACGCCGACAATGTCCGGCGCGATGCCCCGTCAGGTCCCCTCGCTCCAGGCTCCGATGCGGAACCTTCCATCCGGAGGCCGATGGGTCATCCTTCCTCTGTACTGTACCGCATTCTGTGACAATCTGGAACGCAGGGCCTTGCATCGGCGGACGCTTCCTCGCGCGGTTGAGATGCGACGCTCTCCCTCCAGGAACCGCACGCAGCCGCCATGACGTGCCGTGAATGCACCGTGCTGGAAGCCGCCGAACGTCCGGACGATCCGGGGCAATCGCACGACTTCGCCTGATCCCGGGGATTCCGGAACGTCACGGTCTCGGGGCGAGCGTGGGGAGATCGTGCCACCCGGTCGCCACTCGGGGCGTCTCTCCCAGGGACTTCCCGTGGCTCCAGGTCAGTCGAACGGGCGCGTCGGATGCCGCCAGGACCCCGAAGCGGGTATACTCCACTGCTGTGGCATCGAATCATGCTCCCGGATTCGCATCCTGGGGCATTCTTGTGTGTCCGATGTCGCGAGGAGATCCCACGCATGGCTGCACCTACATCCACATCCACCCGACCGATCATCCCGCTCACGCCCCTGCAGGAGCCCGAGCTTCCGGTTCTCCGCCGCTTGCCGCCCAACGGCAAGACCTTCTTCACCTGGACCATCGGGTGCCAGATGAACGAGGCGGACACCGCGAAGATCGCCTCCATGCTGCAGGAGGCCGGCTACGAGCGGACCGATTCGGACGAGCACGCCGATATCGTCGTGCTGAACTCGTGCGTCGTCCGCCAGGCGGCCGAGGACAAGGTCGCGGGCAAGCTGAACTCGCTCGTCCGCCAGAAGCGGGCGAACCCGGACATGTCCGTGGTGCTCACCGGCTGCATGGTAACCAAGCAGCAGGAGAAGCTGCGCGAGCAGTTCCCCCATGTCGATCTCTTCTTCGATCCATCGGACTTCGAGGCATTGCGGGCGTTCGTCCCCGAGATGACGCAGCTGGATGACGACATCACCCAGCTGCCGCACTACTACCAGCCGGAGACCGATGCGGGACGCGCCGGCATCACGGCCTACGTGCCCATCATCTACGGTTGCAACTTCCTCTGTTCCTACTGCATCGTCCCCTACCGGCGCGGCAAGGAGACGAGCCGCCCCTTTGCCGACATCGTTGCCGAGGTCGAGCAACTCGTCGCCAACGGGGTCCGCGAGGTGACGTTGCTGGGCCAGACGGTGAACGCCTACGGCCATGACCTGCCGGGTACGCCGTCGCTCGCCGACCTCCTTCGCGCGATCGACGCGATCCCTGGCCTGGAGCGCCTGCGGTTCCTGACCTCTCACCCGAAGTACATGGGCGATGACATCATCGACGCCATGGCCGAGCTTCGGACCGCCTGCGAGCACATGAACCTGCCAGTCCAGGCCGGGGACAACGAGGTCCTGCGCCGGATGCGACGCACCTATACCCGCGATCT
>JBQCJS010000329.1:0-2421 GCA_051952485.1 Thermomicrobiales bacterium
TCCGGGAAGACCTCCCGCCCGAACAGCACCGGATGCGACCGCTGCGAGCCGTAGGCCGTCATCACGATCGGCGGAAACGGGGGGTCGCGACGCCGGGACACGGCTGCCGCGATATCCGCCGGGGCGACGCCGGGTTGATCGCCCAGCAGAACGACGACCGCATCCGCATCGTTCGAAAGGGCACGCAGCCCGGCGATCAGCGACGTGCTCTGCCCGTCCCGGAAGGCGGGATTCACCACGATCCGCACCGGAGCGCCGGCGAGCGCCGCGGCAACCGCCTCGCCCGCACCACCGGTCACGACGATCACCTCGTCCAGGCCCGCCGCGCGCGCGCGATCCACGACGTGGGCGATCACCGGCTTCCCGCCGAGGTCCAGCAGCTGCTTCGGCCGCCCGAGCCGGGTGGAGGCTCCGGCCGCGAGCACGATGCCGGCGACAGGTCCGGCAGGGCGGTCAGGCATCGGCCCGGATGCGCCCCGTCGTCTGCCGCAAGGAGCCACCGGAGCGCCCGTTCTTCACCGCGATCATCTCCGCCGCGATGCTGAGCGCCATTTCCTCCGGGGTGCCGCCGCCAAGATCGAGCCCGATCGGCCCGCGCAACCGGGCGATCTGGTCTTCGGAAACACCAGCCGCCAGCAGCCGCGCCCGCCGCTCCTCGTTCGTCCTGCGGCTGCCGATCGCCCCGATGTAGATGGCGTCCGTGGCCAGCGCGCCGAGGATCGCGGGTTCATCGAACTTGGGATCGTGGGTAAGGATCGCGATGAAGGTCTTCGGGGTGATCGTGAGCTTGTCGTACGCATCGTCGGGCCAGGCCACGACGATCTCATCGGCTTCCGGGAAGCGCTCCCGCGTCGCGAGGGCCGACCGCGCATCGACCAGCACGACATGGAAGCCAAGCGCCTTGGCCAGTGGCACGAGCGCCTGCGCGATATGGACCGCGCCCACGATGATCAGCTGCGGAGGCAGCGGATGGACATCGATGAAGACCTCCGTCGTCCCGAAGGTGTGCACGCCGGATTTCTCCGCATGCAGCGCCTCCCGCGCGGCGGTCTCCACGACCTGCCCGAGGCCGAGGTTCGCGAAGCCGCCCTCGCCTTCCACGCCATCGGGCAGGACGAGCAGCTTCGAGCCGACGCCATCCCCGCGCACGATCGTCGCGATGGCGACCGGCACCCGCGCCGCGACCAGTTCCTGCACGCGGTCGAAGATCGTCGCCCCGCCCTCAGTCATGCGCCGACTCGTCGACCGGCTCCACGAAGACCTCGATCGTCCCGCCACAGGCGAGCCCGACGTCCCAGGCCATCTCGTCGGTGATGCCGTAGCGCACCACGCGCGGCGTCCCCGTCTTCAGCACATCCTGCCCTTCGAGCAGCACGGCATTCTCGACGCACCCGCCGCTGACCGATCCCGCCATCTCGCCGTCCTCGGTCACGGCCATCCGTGCCCCGACCGGACGCGGCGCCGATCCCTCGGTGCTGATGACGGTGGCAATCGCCACCCGCTTGCCAGCCTGCCGCCAGCGGTCGATTTCCGGCAACCATTCGCTCATGTGCGACCTCCCGTCCCGGTGAGGCGCTGGTTCGTCGCCACGCCCCCACCGCCGACCTTGTACCCGTCCTGCTTCACGGCCTGGGCGGACTTCTGCGTGCGCACCGGTGGCTGGTCGTCCATCGTGCCGAGCAGGGTCGCCAGCGCCTCCAGGCTCTTCAGATTATGGATCGGCAAGAAATGGTCCACATAGGGCAGGGCTGCCCGGATGCCCTGGGTCAGGGGTTGGTATCCGGGAGCACCGAGGAGGGGGTTCAGCCAGATCAGCCGACGGCAGGAACGCTGCAACCGCGCCATTTCCTGGCTCAGCAGCCATGGATCGCCGCGATCCCAGCCGTCGGAGATCATCACCACCGTCGCGCTGGACCGCAGCACGCGGCGACTCCACTCGTAGTTGAACGTCTTGATCGATTCACCGATCCGCGTCCCGCCGGACCAGTCGTCCACCGAACTCACGACATCGGCAATCGCGGCGTCCACATCCTTCCGCCGCAGCTCCCGCGTGATGCGGGTCAGCCGCGTCCCGAAGACGAAGACCTCCACGGCGTCCAGTCCCTGTTCAAGCGCATGCACGAAGCGCAGGAGCAGGCGCGAATAGCGGTCCATCGAGCCGGAGATATCGCAGATCAGCACCAGCGGGCGCATCCGGTCCTTGCGCGTGCGGAACTTGAGATCGACCGGCATCCCCTCGTACTTCATCGCCGCCCGCATGGTGGAGCGGTGGTCGATGAACTCACCCCGCAACGCCTTCTCGCGCCGCCGGGTCTGCCGGGTCCCCAGCCGCCACGTCATGCTCTCGATGATGCGCCGGGCCTCGGCGATCTCCTCCGGCGTGAACTGCGAGAAGTCCTTCTTCCGCAGCGCCTCGCTGGC
>JBQCJS010000330.1:0-2594 GCA_051952485.1 Thermomicrobiales bacterium
ACGAGGCCGAGGCTCGGGCGGAAGATGAACACGACGGTCGAGGTCCGGGTTGCCGCCCACTGGCACGATCCGGGTTCCACTCATCGCGCATCCCGCGATGGCCCTGCCTCACGGTTCCGCCGGAGACCGCATCGCGCGTGCCGACCTGGACCCCGGGCGGGAGCCGGATTTGGCACGCCGGATGCGTTCCGGGTATGATGCGATCCACAACACCGCGACTGTATACAGTAGACAATGCCATGGGCGGGGCCGCTCGGGGCATGGGCAGCAATTCGCAGAGCGTTGCGCGACACGGCGAGCCGAGCCATCGGCACGCGACGCCATAGCCAGGGGTCGGGGGCCGGCTGGGCCCGCACCAATCCCCGGGGTCGGTGAGGACGGGAGGAGACCGAGACAGATGAACACGCGCGGGATCAAGGATCGCGGCGGGGACCGCATCTTCAATATCGTCAACTACACCATCCTCATGCTCTTCCTCGTCGCTGTGGCCTACCCGCTGATCTATGTCGTCTCGGCATCCCTCAGCGACCCGCGTGCCGTCATCTCCGGCAAGATGTGGCTCTGGCCGGTGGACATCACCCTCGAGGGCTACAAGGCCGTCTTCCGCAACCCGAAGATCGTCACCGGTTTCCGCAATTCCCTCTTCTACACGGTCTCCGGCACGTTCATCAGTGTGGTCCTCACCCTCCTCGCGGCCTATCCCCTCTCCCGCCGCGACCTGAAGGGCCGCGGCATCATCATGGGACTCTTCCTCTTCACGATGCTCTTCAATGGCGGCCTGATCCCCACCTATCTCACCGTCCGCTCCCTCGGCATCATCAACACCCCGTTCGCGATGATCCTCCCCGCCGCCCTCTCGGTCTACCAGGTGATCATCACCCGTACCTTCTTCCAGACCACCATCCCGGACGAACTGCTCGAAGCCGCCCACCTCGACGGCAGCAGCGACTTCCGGTTCGTCCGCGACAACGTGATCCCGCTCTCGATGCCGATCATCGCCGTGAACGCGCTCCTCTACGCCGTCGGGCAGTGGAACAGCTTCTTCAACGCCCTCATCTACCTCACCAACCAGAGCCTCTTCCCGCTGCAGCTGATCCTGCGCGAGATCCTCATCCAGAACCAGATGGACATGGCGAACTTCGGCGATGTCGCCCAGCAGATGCAGCGCCAGAACCTGCAGGACCTGCTGAAGTACTCGCTGATCGTCGTCGCCAGCCTCCCGGTGCTGATCATCTACCCGTTCGTGCAGAAGCACTTCGTCCGGGGCGTCATGATCGGCTCCCTCAAGGGCTAGGCGTCGCCACCGCCTCCCCGCCGTTGCGCTGATCGTTCACCGAGTTCGGAGCGTTCCCGATGCAGATCACCTCGACCGGTCCTGCCGACACCGGATCCACCGTCCACCAGGCGACCACGGCCACCACCGCGACCTCCCCGGTCGCGGGCGCCCGGCCGCTGTCGGATATCTCCACCGTGCAGCGCAGCCCCCGTTTCGCGAGCTTCCGCCGCACCTGGCAGCTCTACGCGATGCTCGCGCTGCCGATGCTCTGGCTGCTGATCTTCCAGTACATCCCGATGTGGGGCGTGCAGATCGCCTTCCGCGACTACAAGGCGCGGGGCGGCTTCGGCGGACTCTGGACCGCCGATTGGGTGGGCCTCGCCAACTTCGAGCGCTTCTTCAACTCCTACAACTTCTGGCCGATCCTCCAGAACACGCTGGTGCTGAACATCTATTCCCTCGTCGCCGGGTTCCCGCTGCCGATCATCCTCGCCCTGGCGCTGAACTACGTCACCCGCACCTGGTTCAAGAAGACCGTGCAGATGGTCAGCTACGCCCCGCACTTCATCTCGACGGTGGTCATCGTCGGCATGATCCTCCAGCTGCTCTCGCTGAACGGCATCTTCAACCAGTTCCTCGGCATCTTCGGCATCGACCCGATCGCCTTCATGTCGAAGCCGGAGTACTTCAAGTCGATCTACGTCTGGTCCGGCGTCTGGCAGAGCGTGGGCTTCAGCTGCATCATCTATCTCGCCGCCCTCGCCGGCATCGATCCCTCCCTGCACGAGGCGGCCATCCTCGACGGGGCGAACAAGCTCCAGCGGATGCGTGACATCGACCTTCCGGGCATCATGCCGGTCGCCGCGATCCTGCTCATCCTGAACATGGGCACCCTGCTCAGCTCGGGATTCGAGAAGATCATCCTCATGCAGAATCCGCTGAACATCTCCGCCTCCGAGGTGATCGACACATACGTCTACAACGTCGGCCTGGCATCGCAGGTCCCGCAGTTCTCCTACGCGACCGCGATCGGCCTCTTCAAGTCGGTGATCGGCCTCATCCTGCTGCTCTCGGTCAACTGGATCGCCCGCCGGTTCCGCGCCGCCAGCCTCTTCTAGGAGCTGTGGTTGTGGTTGTGGTCGCGTCGGCTGGCACGTCCTCCCACGCTCCAACCCAGCCATCCTGACGATTCCGCGCGATGCAGATATCGCCCGGCATCGTCATGCACAAGGGACGGCCCTAAGCAAAGACCACGAAGATTTTCGCCTGGATATTACCCGCCACGAGCCCATCGCCATACACACGGGTGATAGACGCC
>JBQCJS010000331.1:0-2849 GCA_051952485.1 Thermomicrobiales bacterium
GCAATGGGCCGCCGATGAGGGCGCGACGGATATCGATGCGATGATCGCGCGCGCGGTGGGCATCCTGCGCGCGCTGCCGACCTGAGTGGATCGTCTGGCCTGAGCTGACCACTGCACTCCCGGGCAGGCCGACCTCAAGTCGGCCTGACCAGCGTGAACGGGACAAGGAATCCGAGATGGTCCACTGACCCCGCGATCTCAGGACCTGTGGCGGTCGGTCGCGGCGGCCGCCAGGCCAACCGCCACGGCATCCTCGAGGAGCGCGATCGGCAGGTCGGGCAGGCCGGTCTTCGCGACCAGGGTCTTCCGGGCCCAGTAACCGCCGTACGAACCCGCCAGCGCCCCGGCCGCGCCGAGGATCGCCCCCCGCACGATGCCCGCCCTGCCGCCGTCGCTCCCGATCGCCGCCCCGGCCAGGGCGCCCGATGCGGCGCGCCCGGCCAGCGAGCCGGGCTGGAGCCGCGAAGGCGTCGCGGGCAGCTTGTCCCCCACGAACTCACCGCCCATGCCCAGCACCAGCGCGGCCCGGCCAAGCGGCCATCGATACGGAACCCAGCCGGTCCAGCGCTCGCCCCGCGACGGATAGCGGAGGGCGAGCACCGCGTTCGGAGTCATGGAGCGCGATCCGGCGGCGATCCCGAGCACGACGGCGCGCAGGGCGGGATCGGAGACGGGGGCGGGGGTGGGGCGGCCAAACATGGGGAACTCCTTCTCATGAGTCGGAACGATCGAGGGCATGGTGCCACCACTCCCTGCGCACGGTTCGCGCCGACCCATCGCGCGTCGTGCCGGAATGCCCGAATCGTCCTGTCGACAAGCCGCGCCGGATCACGTACGATCCCGGTGGGTCGCGCAAAACTTGTGTGAAGGTCGCTCTGGTGAACTGCGTGTGCCCATTCGGGGATGCGCCGCATGACAGGGAGGAAGCAGGGAATGCGTCGGTGGGCATGTGTGGGGCTCGCGCTGCTGATGGCGGCGCTGTCGGGACCGTTCATGGCGTTCGCGCAGTCCGCGACGCCGGAGGCCCCGACGACGGCGAAGGGGGTCGTGTCGGACGTGACCGGCATCGACCTGGCGGGGATCGTGGCGACCCCCAGCGACTGCTCGTTCATCAGTGTGGCCGGGGAGCCGCTGGTGACCGAGGACCTCGGGGAGGTCGAGTGCGGCACGGTCCAGGTGCCCGAGAACTGGACGAATCCCGGGAAGCGGATGCTGACCATCAGCTACGTCATCCTCAAGTCCTTCAGCGACACCCCGGAGCCCGATCCGGTGGTCTACCTGGAGGGAGGGCCGGGCGGGTCCGCGCTGGCGGGCGTCTCCATGATGGCCGAGATCTTCCAGGTCCAGCGGGAGACGCGCGATATCGTGCTCTTCGACCAGCGGGGCACGCAGTTCTCCTCGCCGCTCATCTGCAGCGCGTTCACCATCGACGACGCGCTCTCGTCGTTCGCCACGCCGGAAGCGGTCGTGGAGGAGCCGGAGGCGACGCCCGAGGAGTCGGGGCCGGTCGATCTCTCTCCCTCCGCCGACACCGAGGGCATGATGGCGGCAGCACGGGCCGAGGTGGGCGATTCGACCGCCCGCTGCGTGCGGGAACTGCTGGAGCAGGGCGTCGACCTGCGCCAGTACAACAGCATCGCCAACGCCACTGACACCGTGGCGCTCGTGAATGCGCTCGGTTACGAGACCTACAACCTCTACGGCATCTCCTACGGAACGCGGTTGGCGCTCGTGCTGATGCGCGATCATCCGGAGGGCATCCGGTCGGTGGTCCTGGACTCGACCTTCCCGCCGGAGATCCACGGCTTCGAGCTCTACCCGAAGGAGGCCGAGGAAGTCGTCCTGCAGGTCTTCGCCGATTGCCGGATCGATCCCGTCTGCAATGCCGCCTACCCGAACCTGAAGGAACGCTTCATCGCCCTGATCGACACGTTGCAGCAGCAGCCGATCGAGACGGAGGATGGCCGCACCGTGTCGGCGCTCGACGTGATCGAGGTGATGCGCACCATCTCCTTCGCCACGGCCAGCGCCGCCTACATCCCGCGCATGATCGCCGAACTGGAGCAGGGCGAGATCGCCACCTATGACGCGATCATCGGTGGGCTCATCTTCCAGGAGGAAGGCGTGCCGGTCGATGTGGAGGGCGGCGAGGCCACCCCGGAGGCGGGCACGCCGCCCGCGGAGCCGGTTGCGACCCCCTCCGAGGAGGTCTCGCAGGTCACGACCGATGCGGACGAGGCGGCCGCGATGCCGGCGATCGACCTCATCCCCAACGCCGGGGCTGACGGCCAACCGCTGACGCCGGCCGAACTCTTCATCGATGATGTGCAGGTGCGGCTGGGCAGCCTCGATCCGGAGCGCCAGGACATGGCGATCTCGCTGCTGGTCACGCTCGACAAGATGCCCCACACGGTCGAGACGCTGACCGGGTTCGTGAACGGCGTCTTCGCGGGTCCCGACTATGCGCGGGATCGGGCGGCCCTGCTTGCCGAGATCGACGACCTGTCGCCGTCCGATCGCGAAGAGGTCTTCGCGATCACCAGCCAGCAACTCGATTTCATCGACATCGTGACCTTCGGCAGCTCCAACACGGCCTTCAACTCGGTCGAGTGCAACGAGGAGATCCCGTTCGAGTCGTTCCAGAAGACGGTCGAGAATGCCCAGAACCTCGAGATTCCGGAGCTGGCCTATGGCATCTCCGAAGGGATCGCCCAGCAGTTCGCGATCTGCGAGCAGTGGCCGTCCGGCCGGGCGCCGGACATCGAGAACGAGCCGGTGACGAGCGACATCCCGACGCTGGTGCTTGGTGGGGAATACGATTTCCAGACCCCGCTCTCGTGGAACAAGGA
>JBQCJS010000332.1:0-2428 GCA_051952485.1 Thermomicrobiales bacterium
GGAGGAGATCGCGCGGTCGGATGCGGTGATCGCCGGGCTCGACCTGTCGGCGCCTCCCGGTTTCTGGCCGGACGGGATGTTCGGAAGCTGGCACCCGGAGTCGCTGCGGCGGGTGATCCTGCATGTCATCACGGAGACCGCCGGGCATACCGGCCATCTGGACGCGGTGCGGGAACTGATCGACGGCCAGCAGTGGCTGGTGCTGACCGAGGGATGACCGATCCCGGGCATGCCTTCGGGGTGGCCGACTGGACGCCAGTGACGACCGGGGAATCCGGCGCGATCGTGCGGCGATCGCCGGACGGGACGCGATTCGCCAAGATCGTGGATGCCTCCGGCATCGCCGCGCTGGCTGCGGAGCGGGATCGCGTGGCCTGGTTGGCCGACCGGCCGATCCCGGGGCCGGCAGTCCTCGGCTGGGACGAGGGTGTCAGTGTCGCCTGCATGGTGACCTCCGCCGTTCCGGGGATCGGCGCGGACCGCCTGTCGCCGGCGGACCTGCTCCGGGCGTGGCCGGGGATCGGGCGGGCGCTTCGGCGGCTGCACGACCTCCCGGTGGCGGCGTGCCCGTTCCGCGATCACGACCTGCGGGCGCGGATGGCGCTCGCGCGGGATGTCGTCGCGCGCGGGGCGGTGAACCCGGACTTCCTGCCGGCTATCGACCGGGGCCGCGATCCCGCCGTCATCCTTGCCGAGCTGGAGCACGACGTGTCCCGGATGGCGGCGCTGGAGGCAGAGGATCTCGTCGTCGGTCATGGCGATCCCTGCCTGCCGAACATCATGGTCGACCCGGAGACGCTGGCCGTGACGGGCTTCATCGACCTCGGTCGGCTCGGCGTCGCGGACCGGCACGCCGACCTCGCCTTGCTGACCGCGAATGCGTGGGAGACGTGGCCCGACGATTCGGCGGCGCAGGTGGCCGATGCCGCCCTGATGGAGGCATACGGGATGCCGTTTGATCCAGACCGGCTGGCCTTCCATCTCCGGTTGGACCCGCTGACCTGGGGCTGATCCCGGCCTGATTCGACGCTGGCCCACCGACCTGCGACGATGAGCGCATCGATGGCCGGCCGTGGGATCGGGAGTGTGCGGGATGGGACGCGACAGGCGATTGCAGGGCGTGCTGTGGGATATGGATGGCACGCTGGTGAACACGGAACCGCGCTGGATCGAGGGGCAGATGCTCCTTGCCACCGAGTTCGACGTGCGCTGGAGGGAGGAGGACGCCCTCTCGACGGTTGGCAAGCCGATGCCCGTGTCGGCGGCGATGCTGCGGGAGCGCGGCGTGCCCTTGACGGTGGAGCAGATCATCGAGCGCCAGCTGGCGCATGTGGTGGCGTCGCTGGCGGATGGCATTCCGTGGCTTCCGGGCGCATGGGCGTTGCTGACGGCATTACGGACTTCCGGAATCCCGTGTGCGCTGGTGACAATGGCCTACCGGCCGGTGGCGGAGCGGGTCGCGGCCGGGGCGCCGGAGGGGGCGTTCGTCGCGGTGGTGGCCGGGGACGACGTCGCCAACGGGAAGCCGCACCCGGAGCCGTACCTGACCGGCGCGGCCCGGATCGGCGTCGATCCCGCCGCGTGCGTGGCGGTGGAGGACACGCTCAACGGGACGCTGAGCGCGGAGGCGGCGGGGTGCCCGATGCTGGTCGTGCGTGGGGTAACGCCGGTGCCGGCGTCACCCGGACGGTCGCGGGTAGGCTCGCTGGCGGAGGTTTCTCCGGCGGTGCTGGAACGGATCGTTCGCGGCGAGCCGATCGACACCCTCCTGGGGTGACGCGTGTTCAGGCGTGACGCCGTTCGTAGACGTATTCGCGGCAGTGCTCGCCGGTCTCCGCGTCGGGGAACTCGCGAGCGAATCGCATGTCGGCTTTCTGCATCACCCGTTCGGATGCGCCGTTCGCGGCGAGACACCATGCCCAGACGAACTCGCCGTCCTGAACGTCGATCATGAACCGAATGGCGGCTGAGAGCGCTTCGGTCGCGTATCCCTTGCCCCATTCCGTGCTGATCAGCATATAGCCAACGCCGTGATGTTCGGCGCCAGCATGCCGCTCCGAGTCGCCGAAGCCGATCCAGCCGATGACCCGCTCGGGAACCTTCGTCGCGATGGCGAGGTTGTATCCCTCTCGTGGCTGGAGCGCGTTAAACCGGATCGCGCAGTCGAGCCATTCGCGGGACTGGTCCAGTGTTTCCGGCGACATCTGCATGAAGCGGATGGTCGCCGGATCGCTCCGGAACGCATGCACGGCCATGAGGTCATCGGGAGTGAAGTCGCGCAGGATCAGCCGGTCGGTTTCGATGGAGCACGCTTCGGCAAGATCGTCATCGGCGTTGATGTGCTGCATCCTGGGCGTCCTCGGATACCGGCCTGCGGCTGACGGGTCAGGCGAACGGACCCGCGACGGCTCACACCCCCGGCAATCAG
>JBQCJS010000333.1:0-8480 GCA_051952485.1 Thermomicrobiales bacterium
CAACCGGGACGCCCCGCGCCCCTGCCGGTATCACGGTGTGCGTATGGTTGGCCATGCGATCCATACGGAATACGTATGCAGTATAATCATATCGTCAACCAACGCGTGATGAGGACCGGAATGGACCATCCACGATACCGGAACAGGGACTCCGAGGACTTCGCCCATCAACGATTCGTCAGGCGCCTGCAAGATGTCCCGCGGGAACGTGCCTATGCGGCGCTTGCCCGCCTCTACGCCACGACGACGTTGTTTGACCTCCGCAATCCGCCGGGAAATCGCTTCGAAGCCTTACGAGGCGACCGCGCAGGGCAGTACAGCATCCGCATCAACCAGAAATGGCGCATTTGCTTCCAGTGGTCCGACGAGACGCACAGCGTCTACAACATCGAGATTGTCGATTACCACTGATGCGCATCCCCCCGAGAAAGGAGAGCACCACGATGACGCTCCCGGCTATTCACCCCGGCTACCAGATCGAGACCGAGCTTGAGGAACTGGGCCTCTCCGCCACGCAGGCGGCGAAGCTGCTCGGCATCCCCCAGAATCGGCTCACCGAGATCGTTCGCGGCCGACGCGGTATCACCGCCGATACCGCCATCCGGCTCGCCGCCTGGCTTGGCACCTCGCCGGAGTTCTGGATGAACCTCCAGCGCGACTATGAGCTGAATCTCGCGGAGACGGCGTCCGGGGCGACGATCCGGGCATCCATCATCCCACTGCACGCCACGACCGCCTGACCGGCGCTACACCTCGACCGTGTAGGGCAGCGCCAGCTCGTCGCCCGGCACGCCCCGGATGAGCCAGTTCTCGCGCGGCGTCTCCGTGATCGTGATCTCGATATCCTGCGGCGCGATCCCGCACGCCTCCCCCAGGTTCGCCACGATCCCGCGCAGGAACGCCTTCTTCGCCGCCACGCTGCGCCCGGCGAACATGCTCACCTCCACGATCAGGTACTGCTCCGAACGATCGTCCGGATACAGGAAGTCCTCGGCATCCAGCCAGCAGAAGCGATGGAAGCGCTTGGCGGGCGGCAACTGGAGGGAACCCTCCGCCGTGGCCGCCGCATGGATCGCCTCCGAGATCGCCGCCCGCTGCCCGGCGTGAACGTCCCGTCGGCCGAAGATCGTGATCTGCGCCATGCTTCCTCCCTCGCCCGCTATCCGCCGCCCCTGGCCGTGGTGCTGTCTCGCCGCCCCATGCTACCCCAGGAACATGGAGCGCGGTGGGGATTGACAGCCCTAATACTCTCGTTATACTAATCGCATGAGCACGACGCGCCTCTTCATCCTGGGCGCCCTCGACCGGGTCGGCCCCATGCACGGCCACCAGATCCGCCGGGAAGCGCAACTGAATCGCACCGAGACCTGGTCGAACGTCAAGCCCGGTTCGCTTTATGGCGCCCTCCAGCGCATGGAGAAGGACGGCGCGATCGAGATCGTCCGCACCGAACAGGAGGGAAATCGCCCCGAGCGCACCGTCTACGCCATCACCGACAAGGGCCGGGCCGAACTCGTCGCCATCCGCGATGCCATCATGCGCGATGCCCGCCTGCGTCCGGACCCGGTCGACCTCGCCATCCAGTTCCTCGACGACGACCAGCCAGCGGGCGAGGCGATCCTCGACATCCGGCTGCGGCTCCGCGACCTCGAGGACCAGCTCGCCGCCTGGCAAGCCTCCCGCCATGCCGCCGATCCCTTCCTGAACGACCTGGACCGCATCGTCTTCGAACACTCCCTTCGCCGGCTCGAACTCGAAATCCAGTGGCATCGGGAGGTCCTGGAGCACCTGCCCGAACTCCTCGCCTCCCGTCCGCCAAACGCCATCTAGCATCCCCGCTGGCCGCGTGGCGGTGGCCCGCCGGTTGCGCTGGCCAGACCCGGCATTCCCGCGCTGTTGCGCCCGTCGGCACCGTCGCCGCATCCCATCGTCCCGATCCGGAGACAATCCATGTCCCAGTCCGCCCGCGCTCCCCAGGGAGCGACGACCACCCCTGCGCCCGCCCCGGCCCATCTCCCCGCCTTCGACGGGCGGGAACGTTGGCTGGCCCTCATCACTGTGCTCATCGGCACCTTCATGATCCTGCTCGACAGCACCATCGTGAACGTCGCCATCCCCTCGATCCAGCGCACCCTCTCGGCGAGTTACGAGAATATCGAATGGGTCATCAGCGGTTACGCGCTCGCCTACGGGCTGCTGCTGATCCCCTCCGGCCGCCTCGGCGACCGGTTCGGACACAAGCTGCTGTTCCTGATCGGCCTGATCGGCTTCACGGCCGCCTCCGCCGCCTGCGGCACGGCGCGCTCGGTGGAGGCCCTCATCCTCTGGCGGGTGATCCAGGGCGCGATGGCCGGGGTGATGAACCCCCAGATCACGGCGGTGATCCAGCTTGCCTTCCCACCCCAGGAACGCGGCAAGGCGTTCGGTATCTACGGCTCCGTGATCGGCATCGCCACCGCGATGGGGCCGCTGGTCGGCGGCCTGCTGATCGCCGCGGACATCAACGGGCTGGAATGGGAGCCGATCTTCCTCATCAATATTCCCATCGGCGTGGTGGCGATGATCATGGCGCTGCGCGTCCTGAAGCAGACCTTCGGGCGGGGCGGCTCGCTCGATCTCGTCGGCATCTTCCTCGTCTCGGCGGCCGTGCTGCTGCTCACCGTCCCGCTGATCGAGGGACGTCCGGAGGGCTGGCCGCTCTGGACGTGGCTCTCGATGGGCGCGTCGGTCGTCGTGCTGGCGGTCTTCGCCTGGTGGGAACGCCGCCGGATCGACGCGAACGAGGCGCCGCTGGTCGATGTGCGCCTCTTCCGCAGCCGCGCCTTCACGGCGGGCATGGGCATCGCGCTGGCCTATTTCGGCGGCTTCGTCGGGATCTTCTTCATCTCGTCGCTCCTGCTGCAGAACGGCATGGGTCGCAGCGCCCTCTACTCCGGCCTCACCGTCATGCCCTTCTCGCTCGGATCGCTGATCAGCGCCTCGCAATCGGACAAGGTTGCCCGCAAGCTGGGTCGCGCCTGCCTCACGCTCGGCTGCCTCCTGGTGATGGCCGGGATCGCTGGCCTCTTCCTGACGATGCGCCACGAAGGGACATCGCTGGCCGGGTGGCAGCTCGCGCCCTGGTTCCTGGTGGCGGGGTTCGGCTCCGGCCTGGTCGTCGCGCCGAACGTGACCCTCGTGCTGGCCGGGGTGCCGCGTGAGGACGCGGGGTCCGCCAGCGGGGTGCTCAGCGCGACCCAGCGGATCGGCCAGGCGATCGGCATCTGCCTCGTCGGGATCGTCCTCTTCGGTGTCCTGGAATCCGGCGCTCCCGCCGCCGCCGACCGCGTGAGCGAGACATTGCGGTCCGACCTCGCCGCCGCCCAGATGCCGGCCGCCCAGGTCGATGGCAGCATCGCCACCTTCGAGCAGTGCTTCGCCGAACGCGCAGCGGCATCCGATCCCACGGCGACGCCGGAGGGCTGCCCCGCGACCGACACCGGCGCGACCGATCCGGTGAGCGCCGCCTTCGCGAAGGCGGGGACGACGGCCCTCTCCGATTCGTTCGTGCGGGCCTCGGAGCAGGCCCTGATCGTCTCCTTCGCCCTCGTGGCGCTGACCTTCCTGCTCGTCTTCGCGCTGCCCCGGCGGGTCGCGGGCGGCGGGCACGGCGGGCCACCGCCCGTCACGGAATGACCGGGAAGGAGCCGTCCCCATGCCCCTCGCGATCGTGCCCGCCACGCTGGAGGACAAGCCGCTGATCGCCAACCTGCTCCAGCTCTATCTCTACGATTTCAGCGAGTTCATGGGCTGGACGCTGAATGCGCACGGATCGTTCGACTATCGCTATCTCGACCATTACTGGACGGAGGAGGGGCGATACCCCTTCCTCTTCCGGGTCGATGGAGCGCTGGCCGGGTTCGCCCTGGTGCGCACGCTGGAGGGCGACGAGCCGGTGCATGCGATGGCCGAGTTCTTCGTGATGCGGGGGTTTCGGCGGGGCGGGATCGGCGCGACAGCGGCCCAGGCGCTCTTCGATCGTTTTCCGGGCCACTGGTCGGTGATGGAGATGGAGCAGAACACGGCCGCCCTGCGATTCTGGCGACGGGTGATCGACCGGTACACCGGAGGACGCTTCACCGAGCGGCGCGACGACCGGGGCCGGTTCATCCAGGAGTTCGAGACGGCGTCTTCCGCAAGGAATGAGAAGTCGCCACGCATGTGATCGGATACCGTACGAGTGGTACACGCTTGTCCTCGTCACGGCATCCCACACGTTTCGTCCCCAGAAGGAAGCTGCCATGTCCGACACCCAGACCCAGCCGGCACCCGAGACGCCCGTCGCGGAGGACGAGCAGGAGTTCGTCATCGCGGTCCGCGATGTCCCCGAACTGGTTGTCGCGTTCGAATACGCCGAGCGCCACGCCCATGAGTTGCCGGAATGGATGCCCGGCGCCATGAGCCGCGTCTACCAGGCGGCCGAAGCCCAGGGCGGCATCGCCCGGACCGACCTGCTGACCTATCTGGATCGCAGCCAGTTCGCGCCGGAGCCGGTCTTCATCGTGATCTACGATGGCAATCCGGAGCATGGCGCGATGCGGGTGGAGGTCACCGCACCCGTGGTCGGCGTCGATCCCCAGGCGGCCGCCAGCAACGACGCCCTGCTCGTCTTCCCCGCGCACCAGGAGGCCTTCGTGCGCCTGAAGCGCTCGCAGGCGGAACCGGAGGACCTCGGCAAGGCCTACGAGGCGGTCGAACGCTGGCTGCTGGATCAGGGGTACGAGGTCGCCGCGGCCCCGCGGGAGGTCTACTGGACCGACTACTTCGGCGCCTCCCCGCACGATGATGTCTGCGACATCGCCTGGCCGATCGAGACACCGAAGCAGGCCTAGCCCCGAGCGGGGACAACGCCGCCGGAACCCTGCATCAGGGCTCCGGCGGCGTTGTCATGCTCCCTGGTGGGCGATCAGTGCGCTTCCGGCGGCAGGGGATGATCGGCCGGCCAGTCGATCGGGCGCGGACCGGGATCGCTCATGTCCGGGAAATCCTGCAGGCGGCGGATGACACGCACGGTGAGGTCGTCGTGAACCTGCACCTGGCAGGAAAGCCGCGCGTCCGGCTCCAGGTCCTCGACCCGGGCGAGGCGCGCCGCTTCCGGCTCCGTCATCGGGCCGGCATCACCCGCGAGAATCTGGACGCGGCAGGTGGTGCAGCGGGCATTGCCGCCGCAGCGATGCAGGATGTCCACCCCGGCATCCTCGATCGCGAGCACCAGCCGGTCCCCATCGGGGCAGGTCGTTTCGCCGAGATTCTCCATCGTCACGGTGGGCATGGGGGTCTCCTGCACGGCATCGTCGAACACCAGCGGCCCGGCGCGTCTGGAGCCGCCGGGTCGTGTGCGCAGGGTAGCATGGCGCCGCCGCGAACGGGACTCATTCTCACCGTTCCCCGCCTCGCCATGCGGGTGATGCGGGCCGGCATCGTCGTCGCTACGATGGATGCCATCGTCGGGCCATCATCCGGTGGCTACGCATACGCAATCGCAAGGAGACCAGCAGGATGCCACTCACGGGAGAATACGAGCCGAGTCCGTCCGCCTGGGCGCGCCAGCAGGCGGAAACCTTCGAGGCCTCGAACGGCCAGGAGGCGAACACCCTCCCCAATACGGACATGCCGATCATCCTCCTCACCTCGGTCGGCGCGAAATCCGGCAAGCTCCGCAAGACGCCGCTGATGCGGGTGGAACACGACGGCGACTACGCCGTGGTGGCCTCCAAGGGGGGCGCACCGGAGCATCCGGTCTGGTACTACAACCTGAAGAAGCAGCCGCATGTCGAATTGCAGGACGGCGCGGTGAAGCGCGACTACCGCGCCCGGGAACTCTCTGGCGACGAACGGGCGATCTGGTGGGAGCGGTCGGTGGCCGCCTATCCGCCCTATGCGGAGTACCAGACGAAGACGACGCGATTGATCCCCGTCTTCGTGCTGGAGCCATTCGATCCCGAGGATGGGTCCGGCTCCGCCTCCTGATCCCGCCTCGTCCCGCCGCGAGCGCTCACTCGCCCGGCCCCTTGAACAGGAGGCCGGGCGATGTCGTTTCCCCAGCATCGCAGGCGGTCCGGTAGAACCGGCACCACTTGCAGAGGGGCGACGGCGTCGGAAGCCATTCCTCCTCCGAGAAGAGTCGTGCGACCAGATCGGATACCAGGCGCCACGGATCGGCGCAGGCTTCCGGATCGAGAGCGATCTCCGTGCGTTCCCGCTCCTTCAACCAGACATAGGTGAACCGCGCCCGGATGCGCCAGCCGTTTCGCCCGTATTGCCGCTCGAGATAGCGATTGAGGACGAATCGCGCGATGACGGGCACCGCTGGATCGACGCGAGGCTTGCCGGTCTTGTAGTCGATGACCTCGACGAACTCCCCATCGGCGTCGGCGCTCCAGCGCACCAGATCGCAACGGAATGAGACCCAGAGCGAATCGTCGGGAGCAAACGGGCGTTTCTGGTCGGTTTCCACCAGCAGGATCTCGCCGTCGGGGTCGCGCATCAGGGCCCGAATGCCTGTCCCGACCCATTGCACCACCTCATGCACCGCATCGTCGTGGGCTTCGGGAGTCGGAAAGGGGTCCCGGGGGATATCCCG
This sequence comes from Thermomicrobiales bacterium, assembly GCA_051952485.1. GTDB lineage: Bacteria > Chloroflexota > Chloroflexia > Thermomicrobiales > UBA6265 > JASGDN01. The sequence continues at coordinate 6,623 of JBQCJS010000333.1, forward strand.
TGCCACCCGCGTGCGCAGGTCGTCCATCCCGAGTGGTGGCGCTCCCGCCCGGAGCCGCCGTGCCGCATCGGCCAGCAGCAGATGGGCGACCCGCCCTTGCGAGAGATTGTGCTGGTATTGCCACGGCGTGCGCACGCGGTCGATGTACTGAAGGCGGAACTTCCTGGGGCACGTCCGGTAGACCTCGAGCAGCGTCGGCGTGATCTCACGATCCCGGTTGAGGCGCACGCTCCGGGTTCCGGTCGCGGGCTGCGCCGGAGGGGCCTCGTTCATGGGAGGTGTCCGCTCGGACGGGAAGGCCATGCCATGCACCTCGGCACGACAACGGACGTTGCGCTCGACCTCGGAGCCGGCATCCGTCCCGGATGCCGCGCTGGCTGCGATGGTGTTCCTCACGCATCATCGCATACCACCCCGCGCGATGGCATCACCCCTATCCGCGACCACCCCGCAGGAAGAGCCACTCCACCAGCGCCAGCAGCGGGATCACCAGCAGCCCGCTCACCAGGACCACGCGCTGCCCGGTGTCCACCGCCAGCACACCCCTCCCGCCCGCCGGCGTCTCCGGCAAGGGAGGATGCGGCCACGACGTCAGCGCGATGCCGACCAGCACCGGCGGCAACGCCAGCATGGAGCTCACGCCCAGCACCCCGAGCGCGAGGACCCCGATCGTCAGCCCCAACGCGTTCCACGCCAGCAACGATCCCTCCCGCCAGAGCGCGTTGGGGAGGCAGCTGGCGACAGTGGCGAGGACCAGCATCGTGGTCGCCAGCCAGACGCCATAGCGGAAGGTGCGGAATCCCGAATCCGCCCCGATCAGCTCCACCGCGACCAGGACGGCGATGGCAAGCAGGAGGCAGAGTGTCGCGGTCGGCGACCAGCGGATGCCCGTCCTCGTCTTCCGCACGCCGGGAAGCGCATCCGGTGGCAGCGTCACGGCATCGTGGCCGTCGCCCGGATGCGCGCCAGGCACGACGATGCGTCCGGCGATCGGTTTCGGGAACGACAGGCGCGGAGCGGAAGCCGATTCCGCTGTAGGTCGCGGGGAGGGATCGGCTGGCACGGTCAGGTCGGTGGGTGAAGGGTCGGAATCGGACACGGGAACTCTGATGCTGCGGACGCGCTGGCCCAGGATTGGCCAATGACGCGGCCATTCTAGCGCGTCAGCCGGACCTTGCCGCTCGCGCGACCGGCGGCATCACCGCCCGGTGGGCAGCAGCATCGCCCACGGCAGGATGAACGCCAGGAACCCGAGGCATTCGAACCAGACCTGCGTCCAGCCGAAGGGCGCCTCGTCCCGCTCGTGCGGCCACGTCAGCAACGCCGCGCCGAGGAAGATCAGCACCAGCAACGAGACGAACCCGACGCTCCAGAGCGTCATCAGGGAGAGGCCGAGGCTGAACCCCATCACCCAGGCCGCGACCGTGACCACCCGCCGCTACCAGCGGCGCGGCCCCAGCGCCATTCCCGCCGCCAGCACAAGCAGCGCGGTTGCCAGGCCATGTCCCCACCAGGCGGTCGGATTCGGCGAGCGGGTCCAGAGCATGGCCGCGGTTGTCCCCAGGATGGCCGCCGCGCCGACAACCAGCGCGACCGCCGCCCACGGCGAGGTCATCTCCGGCCGGGCGCGGTGAGAGGGAGGGAGACGCGGAAGGAAACGGACGCGTACGGGATCGTCGAGCATCGGGCGGTCCTTGCGGAGATGGTCGGCACGACGGCGAACGGGAGCGACATCTCCATTCTGCCCCATCGGTCAAGCGCGAACAGCTCCGCATGCTCCGTTACTCATCGTGTGCCGTGGTCGCGTGCCCAGGAAGTTCGCCGATACACAGGTCGACGATATGCCGGACGGCCGTGA
>JBQCJS010000334.1:0-5385 GCA_051952485.1 Thermomicrobiales bacterium
GCCGGTCAACGCGATGCCGACGCCCGAGGCGATCTCGCTCGCGGTGTCGACGAGGGCCGACCCGACGGTGGTCCGGTCCTCCGGCAGGCCGCGCAGGACGTTGTTGCCGGCCACGACCCCGACCACGCGCATCCCGGCGGCCGAGAGCACGAGCGCCAGCGCGACCCAGACGTAGCCGAACCGGCTCAGGAGCCCGAATACGGCGAGGCCGAGTACGACCGCTGCCGCGCTGATCCAGGCCGCGCGGGCGAATCCGAGCCGGCGCACGACGGGGTTCACCAGGGCGCTCCCGCCGAGCAGCACGATCACCTGGGGGAGGGTGCCGATCGCGGCCTGCACCGGCGTCCAGCCCCACGCGAACTGGAGTTGCAGCGTCACCAGGTAGCCGAGCCCCGCGATGGCGAGCCCGGCGGCGGCCTTGTAGGCCAGCCCGCTGGAGACGAGCGGACGGGCGACGAGCGCGAGATCGAGCAGGGGCTGGCGCGCCGTGCGTTCGCGGACGATGAAGAGGATCGTGCCGGCGATGGCGGCCGCGGTGACCGCCCACGGCTGCCACGACCCGGCGCCCTCGTTCACGAACGGGGTCGGGGCGACGAGGGCGAGTACGATCGTGCCGGTGCCGAGGACCGCGCCGAGGATGTCCACCGGGTCGCGGTGGAGGGCAGCCGGGTCATCCGGGGCGATACCGGAGCGAATGCCGATGAAGGCGAGCGCGGCAATGGGGACGTTCGCCAGCAGGAGGGTCTGCCAGGGTGCGACGGCGAGGATGAATCCTCCGGTGGTCGGTCCGATGGCCAGCCCGACCAGGCCGACGGTGGAGATGAGGGTGATCGCCCGTACACGCAGGTCGTCGTCATCGAAGAGGCGGAAGGCGAGCGCGATCGAGCCGGGCGTGGTCATCGCGGCGGCGACGCCCATGGCCATGCGGACGGCGATCAGCTGGCCCGCTGTCGAGACGAATGCCGTGGCGAGGCTGGCGATGCCGAGCAGGACGAGGCCGACGAGCATGGTGCGGCGCCGGCCGGAGCGGTCGGCGATCGCGCCGAACGCGAGCATCAGGCCGCCGAACGTGACGGAATAGGCACCCGTCACCCATTGGAGGGCGGTATTCGAGGCGTGAAGGTCGCGCCCGATGGTGGGGAGGGCGACGTTCAGGATCGAGTTGTCGAGCATCTCGAACAGGAAGACGGCCGAGAGGCCGGCGAGGGCGATCCAGGCCTCGCGGAGGGAGCGGGGCGGTCGGGCGGATGGACGTGCGGACATGGGGATGGCTTTCATGCGACGGGGTGGATGGTTGCCGGCTTACACTGTAAGTCTGGTACCATGATGAACCTTACGGCGTATGGTGTCAATGGGTGCTTCGTGCGAAGGGAGAGAACCGATGCCGCGCGAACGGACCGTCCTTACGCGCGACCTCATCGTCGCCGAGGCGCTGGCGCTGCTCGATGACGAGGGGATGGAGGGCTTCAGCATGCGCAAGCTCGCCGCCAGGCTCGGCGTGGAAGCGATGTCCATCTACCACCACCTCCCGAACCGGCAGGCGATCCTCGGTGCCGTCGTCGATCGCGTGCTCGCCGGCGTGCCCGTTCCCGACCGCCGCCTGGGCTGGCGGGCGAGCCTGGAGCAGTTCGCGGAGGGGACCTATCGCGCGTTGATGGCGCACCCGGCGGTTGTCACGATCATGGCGACGGAGACGGCCGATCCGCAGGACGTCCGCGCGCTGGCGGTGGCGGACGCGACGCTGGGGACGCTTGGGGAGATGGGATTCTCCCCGGCGGAGCAGGTCTCCATCTATCGCGCGATGACGTCGATGGTCTTCGGGTTCGTGCTGACGCGCAGCCAGGGACTCACGCGGCCGCAGGGGATGGCCGGCGCGGAGTGGCGGGGCGATGTCGAGGCGATCCGTGCGCGGGAGGAGGAGATCCCGCACATCGTGGCCCTGATTCCCGCCTTCCTGGCGATGACGCCCGGCGAGGACTTCCGGCTCGCGCTCCGCTACTTCCTCGATGGCCTCGCCCGCGAACCCCGCACGGAGGCCGGCGCCAACCCGTGAGCGCCCGCCCGTTCGACCGGCCGGGCCGCGAATCGCGATGCTAGGATGAGTGCTGGACACGATCGGTCCGCACGTAGCCACGTTCACGGAGAGATGATCGTATGAGTGCATCGCGTATCGAAGTCACCCACGTCGGCAGCCTGCCCCGGCCCGATGCCCTGATCGAGGCCAATGCGCAGCGTCTCGAGGCAGGAGGGGACCTGGCGGGATTCCCGGCGCTCCTCAGCGCGTCGGTGGTGGATGTCGTCGCCCGGCAGAAGGCGGCGGGCATCACCATCCCGAACGACGGGGAATACGGCAAGGCGATGTCCGGCAAGGTCGACTACGGCGCCTGGTGGTCCTACTCGTTCCAGCGAGTGGGCGGCACCGAGCTGATGCCGCTGGACCCGGATGCCGCGCCGCCGACGCACCGGTCGGAGCCGGGGCACATCGTCCTCACCAGTTTCCCGGACCGGCGGGACTGGACCGAATTCGCGGACGCCTACAACGATCCGAGCAGCGGCATCCACATCGCCCGGCGCGGCGGCTTCGCGCTGCCGGTGGCGACCGGGCCGATCTCCTACACCGGCCAGGAGCAGGTGGCGAGCGATATCGCGAACCTGAAGGCGGCACTGGCGAAGAACGGCTATGCCACGGAGGACGGCTTCATCACGTCCGTCTCGCCGGGCAGCGCCGCCCGGATCGGGAATGCCCATTACGACTCCGAGGAGGCGTTCATCTACGCCTGGGCCGATGTGCTGCGCGAGGAGTACACGGCGATCCTCGATGCCGGGCTGACGCTCCAGATCGACGATCCCTCGATCGCGGAGAACTGGGACCAGATCAAGCCGGAGCCCAGTGTGGAGGACTACCTGACCTTCACGAAGATCCGGATCGATGCGATCAACCACGCGATCCGTGGCCTCCCGCAGGAGCGGATTCGCCTCCACATCTGCTGGGGCAGCTGGCATGGGCCGCACACCACGGATATCGAATTCCGGCACATCGTGGACCTCGTGCTGCAGGCGAACGTCGGGGCCTACAGCTTCGAGGGCGCCAACGCCCGCCACGAGCACGAGTGGAAGATCTGGCGGGATGTGACCCTGCCGGAGGGCAAGAAGATCATCCCCGGCGTGGTGGGCCATGCGACGAATGTGGTGGAGCATCCCGAACTCGTCGCCGACCGGATCGAGAACTTCGCCCGCCTGGTCGGGCCGGAGAACGTGATCGCCTCGACGGACTGCGGGCTGGGCGGGCGCATCCATCCGCAGATCGCGTGGGCGAAGCTGGAGGCGTTGAGCAAGGGCGCCGAGATCGCGACCGAGCGCCTCTTCGGCACGAACGCGACCACCTCCGTCGCGGACTGACAGCCGTCCCCGTCGTGGAGCTGGGCGAGGGGCATTCGCGGCGACGCATCCCTCGCTGCTCCCCGGCGGCGGCCGCCGAATGCGGCACGGGTGCGCGGGGAGCCACGATGCAGGGAACGAGCGACGAACCGCTCCTGGTGCTGGTGCCGAGCCCGCTTCTTGGCGCTGCTGTCTGGGACCCCGTCGCGGAGGCCCTGCGCGACCGGGGCCACGACGCGGTGGTTGCGCCCGCGATGCGATCGGCGCCGGCATCGCCCCTGGCGGTGGTGCGTCATCTCCTCGGCGTGCTCCCCGCCGGGCGCCCCCTGATCCTCGTGCCCCACAGCAATGCCGGGCTCCTCGTCCCCTTCCTCACCGTGGCCCGGCCCGTAACGGCCGCCATCTTCGTGGATGCCCGCCTGCCGCCATCATCGGGGCAGGTCCCTACCGCCGAGGGCGCGTTCCGGGACTTCCTGGAGCCGCTGGCAGACACGAAGGGCGTGCTGCCGCCGTGGACGCAATGGTGGAGCGACGATGACCTGGACGGGCTCTATCCCACGCCGGACGCGCGTCGCCGGGTGGAGTGCGAGGCTCCCCGCCTGCCGCTGGCGTACTTCGACGAGGAGCTGATCATTCTGGACGGTTGGGACAGCCAGCCGTGCGCCTATCTCGCGTTCGGGGAGACCTACGGTGCGGAGCGGGCGGACGCCGCGACCCGTGGGTGGCCGACCGCGACCATGCCGGGCGATCACCTCCACATGCTCCACGATCCGGTCGGCGTCGCCGAGCGGATCGTGGGGTTGGCTGCCCGGGCGCGGCGCGCGTGATGGAGGCGACCGGCCTTCGCCAGGATGGCGGGACGGGAGGAGGGCGCGATTCCTGCCGCCTCGTGACGCTGGTGCTCGTCTAGGCGGCCCGGCGGGTGGGCGAACGGGCGTCCTCAGTGGGAGGCAGGCGCGGTCGCGGTCAGGGCCGAGAGGTCTGCCGCGATCGTATCCAGGGCGTGGGTCCGGGCGATCTCGGCGGCGACGGCCTGGGCACGTTGGCGATAGGCGGGGTTGCGCTGGATCTCGTCCACGGCGGCCCGGATCGCCTCCTGGTCGGGACTGCCCGTCTTCAGGTTGACGCCGACGCCACTCCAGGCGACGCGGGCGGCGATGTCCGGCTTCTCCTCCGTATCCCCCGCGACGATCACCGGGATGCCCTCCGCGAGCATCTGGTGCAGCCCGCCGTACCCGCCGTTCGTGATCGCGATATCGACCTTCGGCAGGAAGCGGTCGTAGGGCAGGAAGGCGGCGGCGCGGGCGTTCTCCGGGAGCGGACCGAGGTCCTCCACCGGACGACCGCCGGTGCTGGCGACGACGAGGCCATCCCAGCCGGCGAGCGCGCGCAGCGTCGGGATCAGCAGTGGCGTGAGATCGGTATTGGCGAGCGTGCCCTGCGTGACGTGGACCACTGGCCTGCCGCCGTCGAGTTCGTCCCACCAGGCCGGGAGCGGCGTATCGGGAGACGACGAGGCGGGCAGCGGACCGACGAAGCGGGTGTTCGGCGAGAGGTCGCGGCGCGGGTATTCCAGCGATGGCACCGAGAGCTGGTAGAGCCGGTCCAGGCGGGCGACGCCGTTGAAGATGAAGTCCGGCGATGGCGGCGATCCGACCTCCCGCAGCAAGGCGTTCGCCCGTTGCTGGGTGGCGCGGAAGACGATGTGCTGCCCGGCCAGGTTCATCAGGCGATTGCGCACGGTGTTCAGCGGGCCGTTCAGGGGCGTGAGCCCCATGCCGCCAGGAGGGGCATCGGCGCTGAACTGCGTGATGGGCGAGACGCCGACGCCCGCGATGCGGGGGCGGTCCGGCGCGTCGATCAGGATGAACGGCAGCGTGCCGATGAAGAAGCTGTCGTTGACGATCGCCGCCGGGTGCAGGTCGTCCACGAGGGCCTTCACGGCACGGTACTGGTCGGCCAGGGGGAGGACGAAGGCGTGCTCGATCTCGAATTGCGAGAGCTTCG
>JBQCJS010000335.1:0-3325 GCA_051952485.1 Thermomicrobiales bacterium
TCGGTGCAGTCCCCGGCGTAGGTGCAGCGGTTCTGGTTCTGCTCCTCGTTCGTCGCCGCGAAGACATGGGTGCCGCTGCCGTCGTCGCGCGCCACGAAGTAGAGGTAGTTCACATCGGCGGGCTGCAACACGGACTGGATGGAGGCCAACCCGGGATTCGCGATCGGTCCCGGTGGCAACCCGGTGTAGATGTAGGTGTTGTAGGGGCTGTCGGTCGCCAGGATCGCGTCGGTGATCTTCGGCCACCAATCGCCCTCGGTGCCCGCGAAGTACTGAAGCGTGGGATCGGCGTTGAGCAACATGTCCTGATCCAGCCGGTTCAGGTAGACCTTGGCGATGATCGGGCGCTCGTCCGGCACTGCCGCCTCCCGCTCGACGATCGAGGCGATGGTGATCACCTGGAGCATGGTCAATCCGGATGCCTGCTGCTGCGCGCGCATCTCGGAGGTGAACTTCGCGTCGAAGTTGTTGAGCATCTTGATCACCAGCTGGTCGGCCGTCTCCCCGGTCCCCACGGTGTAGGTGTCCGGGAAGAGGAATCCCTCGAGGCTGGCATCGGAGGGGAGTCCCGACAGGAAGTCGAATCCCTGCCGGTTCGCCGGGTTCGCGACCGCATCGAGGAACGCCTGCCGCCCGTTCGGGTATCCGGCTTCCTCCAGCTTGTCGGCGAACTCGCCGATGCGCTGCCCCTCGATGAAGGTGATCTGGAACGATTGCGAGGGCGTGTCACCCTGGGCCGTCTCGGTGCCGGTATCGGTCTCGTCGTCCGCGACCGTGATCGCATCGATGATCTCGGCGACACTCTCCCCCTTGCGCAGGGTGTAAGTCCCCGGTTTCAGCTCCCCACCGGAAAGCCGCATCCGCGCCTCGAAGTAGACCCCATAGTTCACGAGATTGGCATCGGTGAGCTTCTTCGCGACGGAACTGGTATCGTCATCGGAGGTGATCTGGATCGTCACCGGACGGCCGATGTCGTCCGGCCGGCTCCGGTCCGACCAGTAGTTGAAGAATCCGGCGCTCCCGGCGATCACGGCGACGCCAATGAGGACGATCGTCGCGATCTTGAGCGTCTGCGTTACGACTCGAATCAAGCGAATGTCTCCTGAACCCGGAAGAGGGCGCATGTCGGGAATGAAGCAGGGATCGTGGGACATGCCGCCGGTGCGGGACGAACGAGGGTCATCCGGGATGGATACCGCCGGCCTCGCATCGTCGGCTCATTCTAGCCGTTCGCGCCGTCCGTCTGCATGCGCCCATGCCTGATCGTGCCCACACCGACCATCCACGCCCGCCCGTCGTCGCCATCGTCGGCCCGACCGGCGTCGGCAAGACCGCCCTCTCGCTCTCCCTCGGCCGCCGCCTGCCCGCCGAGGTGGTGAACGCCGACTCGCGCTCCTTCTATCGCGGCATGGACATCGGCACGGCGAAGGTGAGCCGCGAGGAGCGTGCGCTGGTGCCGCATCATCTCGTGGACATCCTCGACCCCTCTGAGCCGATGTCGCTGGCGACGTTCCAGGACCTTGCCTACGCGGCTTTCGCCGATATTCACGCGCGTGGACACGTCCCGCTGCTCGTCGGGGGCACCCCGCAGTATGTCAATGCCGTCATGGAGGGGTGGTCGATCCCGCGCGTGCCACCGGACGAGGCATTCCGCCGCACGCTGGAAGCCGAGGCCGACCGTGACGGGCTGGAGCCCCTGATTGCCCGGCTGGCGGCGGTCGATCCGGAGGCGGCGACCAAGGCGGGGCCGAACCTGCGCCGGATCGTCCGCGCGCTGGAGGTCTGGCATGCCACCGGCCAACCGATCACGGCCCTGCAGGCGAAGAAGGGCGTTCCCTTCGCCACGCTCGAGTTCGAGCTATGGGCGCCACGCGAGGTGCTGCACGAACGGATCAGCCGCCGGGTGGGTGCCCAGATCGAGGCCGGCCTGGTCGACGAGGTGCGGACGTTGCTGGAGATGGGCGTGCCGCCCGATGCGCCCGCGTTCAGCAGCATCGGCTATCGCCAACTCTTGCCGTATCTGGACGGCGAATGCCCACTCGAGGACGCGGTCGAGCGGGTCCGGATCGACTCCCATCGCCTGGTCCGGCATCAGCAGACCTGGTTCCGCAAGAACCCACGGCTGGTGCGGATCGATACGACCGTTCCGGACTGGGACGACGAGGCCAGCGCCAGGGTGGACGCGTTTGTGGCACCGTGGCTGCGGACAATACTGCCGGCGACATAGCCGACCGGCAGCCGCTTGCTTCGATGCCGTATACTTCCAACTATGAAGTATTGGATGGACCCGGACGCATCCGACGTGACTTCGCCATCTCCCCGTTTCGCAGGAGGCACCCGATGACCGATTCCACGGCCACGATTTCCGCCGACGATCCGAAGTTCGCCGGATACGCCAACCCGAACGTCCTGGTCACCACCCAGTGGGTGGCCGATCACCTCGACGATCCCCAGGTCCGCATCGTGGAGTCCGACGAGGACATCCTGCTCTACGATATCGGGCATGTTCCCGGCGCCGTGAAGCTCGACTGGGAGACCCAGTTGCAGGATCGCGTGGTCCGCGAGTTCGTGACGAAGGACCAGTTCGAGGCACTGATGGCCGAGCGGGGCATCGCCAACGATACGACCGTGGTCATCTACGGCGACAAGAACAACTGGTACGCCACCTACGCGCTCTGGCTCTTCAAGTACTACGGTCACGACGATGTGCGCATCATGGACGGTGGCCGCGTCAAGTGGGAGAAGGAAGGGCGTCCCTACGAGCGTGCCGTTCCCACCTACGAGCCGACGACCTACACCGCGAAAGAGGCTGACCCCTCCATTCGCGCCCGCCGCGACGATGTCCTGAAGGAGGTCCTCGCAGGCACCTCGGCCCTGGTCGACGTGCGCTCCCCGGCGGAATACACGGGCGAACTGCTGCACGCCATCGGCTACCCGCAGGAGGGCGCCCAGCGCGCCGGGCACGTCAAGGGCGCGAAGAACATCCCGTGGGGCACCGCCGCGCAGGAGGATGGCACCTACAAGCCGGTCGAGGAGTTGCGCGCGCTCTACGAGGCGAAGGGCATCGACGGCCAGAAGCCGGTGATCGCCTACTGCCGGATCGGCGAGCGCTCCAGCCACACCTGGTTCGCGCTCACCTATCTCCTCGGGTACGATAACGTCCGGAATTACGATGGCTCGTGGACCGAGTGGGGCAGCCTCGTCGGCGTCCCGAACGAGCAGGGCACCGGCGAGTAGCATCGTCTCCCGATACGGCCCGGATCGCCAAAGGCAGAAACGCACCGTGGATCGCCAGGAATACATCGAAATCATCCTCGATCACTTC
>JBQCJS010000336.1:0-6681 GCA_051952485.1 Thermomicrobiales bacterium
TGGGCCACGGACTGGGCGCTGCGGAGCGGGATCTCCTTCAGGAAGCAGATCACGACCAGGGCCAGCACCATGATCGGGATGGCGTAGAGGAAGACATCGGTGATCGCGTGGGTGTAGGCGATCAGGACATCCGTCTTGAGCGGCTCGGGCAGCTTCTGGAGGGCCTCCACGTTGTTCGCACCGCCCTCGGCGCTCACGGACATCCCGGGCGCATCGGTGGTGAAGACCTTGTCCAGGTAGTGCGAGAGGCGGGTGTTCAGGATGGCCCCGAGGAGCGCCGTGCCGATGGCGCCGCCAAGCGACCGCAGGAAGGTGACGGTGCTGGTGGCGGAGCCCATGTCGCGCATGGAAACCGCGTTCTGGATCGGCGTGACGACCGTGGTCATCGAGAGGCCGACACCCATGCCGAGGATGAAGGCGTAGACGCCGATGTGCCAGTAGGGCGTGTCGTACTTGATGGTATGCAGCAGGAAGAAGGCGAGGATGAGGATGGCCGAACCGACGATCGGGAAGATCTTGTAGCGCCCGGTCCGGGTGATGGCCTGGCCCGACCCGATCGACATCAGGAAGAGGCCGAGCACCATCGGCAGCATCGCGAGGCCGGACCGCGTCGGCGACATGCCGAGCACGCCCTGGAAGTAGAGCGGCAGGTAGACGAGCCCACCGAACATCGCGAAGCCGACGAGGAAGCTGAAGGTCGAACCGACCGTGAAGATCGAGTTGCGGAAGAGGTGCAGTGGGATGATCGGCTCTTCGGCGCGCGTCTCGATGAAGACGAAGGCGACGGCGAAGGCGACGGCCGCGATCACGAACCAGAGCGCCCGCAGGTCGGTCCAGCCATAGTTGCCGCCGGCCCAGTTCAGGTAGAGCAGCAGGCTGGTCACCGAGGCCACGATGGCGGTCGCGCCAAGGTAGTCGACCTTGTGGTTGCGGCGGATCACCGGCATCCGCAGGGCGATCGAGGTGACGACGAGGGCGACGATGCCGATCGGGAGGTTGATGTAGAAGATCCAGCGCCAGCTGATGGCATCCGTCAGCCAGCCACCGAGCAGCGGGCCGGCGACGCTGGAAATGCCGAAGACGGCGCCGAAGTAGCCCTGGTAGCGACCGCGTTCCCGCGGGGGGATGACATCGCCGATGATGGCGAAGGCGATGGCCATCAGGCCGCCGCCGCCGATACCCTGGAGGGCACGGAAGGCGATCAGTTGCGGCATGTTCTGGGCGAGGCCGCAGAGCGCCGAGCCGATCAGGAAGATGACGATGGTTGCCTGGAAGATGATGCGCCGGCCGTAGAGGTCCGAGATCTTGCCCCAGAGCGGGGTGACCGCCGTGCTGGTGAGCAGGTAGGCGGTGACGACCCAGGAGAGGTGGTCGAGGCCGCCGAGGTCGCTGACGATGCGGGGAAGGGCGGTGCCGACGATGCTCTGGTCGAGCGCCGACAGGAGCATACCGGCGATGAGGCCACCGATGATGACCATGATCTGACGATGTGAAAACTGCGGCATCTCGCTTTGGCTCTGGGGTGATGCCCCTGCCGATGCCGTCGAACTAGCCATGCCCAACCCTCGCTTGTATCGTGAACTCGAATAGGAACCTGGTTCCCAACCGACCGGTTGGTTGGGAGCGCCCGAACGACTATACTTGCCGCATTGGCGTGTGTCAATCGGTGTGACCATAGCGAAATCGGGAAGGCCATGCAGGACGAGGACGGTCGGGAAGAGATATCGGAATCACGGCGGCGGGTGCTGGATGCCGCCAACACGCTCTTTGTCGAGCATGGCTTCAAGGCGATCTCCATGCAGCAGATCGCCAACGCCGCACAGATCAACAAGGCGACACTCTACCACCACTTCCGCAGCAAGGAAGAGCTCTTCGCGGCGGTGGTGCTGGAGGCGACAGCGCAATCCAAGGACGACATCTCCCGCGCCATCGCGGAGGGCGGCACGCCGGCCGAACAGCTCGCGCGGGCGGCCCTCCAGATCTTCGCGCGGACGAAGTCGGATTTCGGACGGCTGATGACCGATGTCCACGAGCAGATGGAGCCGGAGCTGCGGACCCGCATCCTCTCGGAACAGGCGATGCCGTGGGAGATCTTCCGGGCGGTGTTCGAGGAGGCCGAGCGGCTGGGCGACCTGCCCGATGTGGACATCGACCTGGGGATCAGCCTGTTCATCGGGATGGCCTGGGGCCAGATCTGGATGCGGAAGATCGAGGTGATCGATCAGCCGCTGGACGAGGCGCTGGCGCTGACCATCGTGCAGGTCCTGTTCACGGGACTTCGCGCGACCTTCGCGCCCACCGGGGTGCCCGCGGCCATTTCGTCCTGAGCGGACTGTCTCGCCCGATCCGTGAGGCAGTCCCGTCGAAGGCCGTCTGTGCATGTCGCGGTGAGTGCGGCATCTCGCTTTGCGAGGCATGCACGCCGAGATGACCGTTTGCTGGTACGGGCGATCCCCGCAGTGGTTGCTGCGACCGGTGATCGCCGTGATGGCATCGGCAATCCCGGGCGAACACGAGGATCGCCCCTCCACGCGAGCACCGTGCATGCGTGGCGATCCAGTGAGCGTCACCTGCGCCAGGGAGCACGAGGCGGAGTGCTGCGGGTTCCCCGTTCCTGGCGCCTGCTCCGTCCTGCGGCGTCCACCGTGCCGGCGAGGACTCCGAACGAGACGGGCACACGACAGCCCGGATGCAGATGCATCCGGGCTGTCGGATCGTTCGAGGGTGGGGTCGATCGGCTAGACGACCGTGAGGGTGCCGACCATGCCCGCTGTCCGGTGGCCCGGCTGCGAGCAGTAGTAGGTGTAGGTCCCCGCCGGCGCGTTGATCTTCACGGTGGCCTTGCCGCCGGAGGGGACGATGCCGGAGCTGATGTGCAGCTCATCGATCGTGAAATCGTGCGGCAGCGCCCCGGTGTTCTCCAGATGGACCACGACATCAGTATTCGCCGGGATCGAGAACGCCGCCGGATCGAACTTGATGTCCACCATCTTGATCGTCACCTCGGTCGGCAGGGCGGCAACCGGGGATGCTGCCGGCGTGGCCTCCGGGGTAGCGGGAGCCTCGGTCGCGGCGGGCGTGGCCGCTTCCGGCGAGGCGGGCGCTTCCACCGGGGGCAAGGTGAACGGTGTGCCCGCGACCGCCGTCACTCCGGAGAAGCGAACCAGTTCGCCCTCGCCGGGGAAGCCGCTCCCCTTGTGCGTGACGAAGAGGTTGTCCTCGGCGTCGAACGCGATGCCGACCGGGGCCTTCAGGCCGTCGAGGACGACCGTCTTGCTGCCATCGGCGCCGAGGCGGATGATCTGGCCCGCGCCGCCCGCCAGCAGGTTCGTGGAGAAGATGCAGACATAGGCCGTGCCGTCCGACGAGAAGGCGATGTCGCTGGTCATCGTCAGGCCGGTGGCGAAGTCCGTCTTCGTGCCGTCCGGTGCGTACTCATAGATCGGGGCGATGCCCGGCGGGAAGGGACCACCGGTGATGAAGGGCACGAAGAAGTTGCCGTTCGGACCCTGCGTCACGGTGCTGGGGACGCTGTCGATCTCCTGGGCGCCGCCGCGGAGCGGGTTCCCCGCCTCCCCGAGGAAGGGCGCGGGCAGCCCACCGGTCACGGCGAAGACGGCGATCTCGCCGGTCTCGGCGTTGACGGTGTAGACCGTGTTGCCACCGGCATCGGCGACGTAGACGAGGCCATCGGAATACGTGCCACCGTAGGGGTTCGAATCGATGGCGAAGGGATCGGGGTTGTTGGCGATCTCGTAGGCGCCGATGTCCGCGAGCACGGCCTTCTCGCCGGTCGCGAGATCGACCTTGTAGACGGCGGCTTCCTCGCCGGTGCGATCGATCTGCCCGATGTACGGGCCGGGCGCGCCGACGATCACATAGGCGGAGCCGTTGTCGTCGAACCCGAGCCCCGACGCGCCGACCACCTCGACCGCGCCGAAGGTGTAGGAGATGAAGTCGTCGACGATGGTGTACTCGGTGAGGTCCGGGCCGATCGACTTCAGCGTGCCGTTGTAGCCGCGCTTCGACACCGGGTCGCCGGTGTCCTCCTGGCCCGCCACCGGTGTGGCGAACAGGGCATCGTCACCGCCGGTGCCGGCTTCCGTGAAGAAGATCCAGTCGCCGACGACCTTCACGAACCGCGGGTTGTTCAGGCCGGTGGCGAGCATCAACGCCTCGACCCCCTCCGGCAGGGTGAACTCGGACGTCGTGGCCGCAGGAGTCGCATCCTGCGCCCGCACGGCGACCACCCCGCCGGAGATGGCGGCGGCGCCGACGGCCGCTCCGATGGCGAAGGTGCGACGATCCACACGGGCGTTCCGGACGCGATCGATTGCCTCATGCTTACCCATGCTCGTTCTCCTGAGTGACGAACCACTGATCGGCAGGATATCCCGGGTGACCGCATGCGTAGGCAGCTCCCCATCGGGGAGGGCGAGGCGGCTCTGCGGTCCGGTTTGTTGACCCGGCACCAGTATCCACGAGGGGGACGCGCTTGTCTATTCGTGGAACGCTCGCCATCAATAGGCGCGGGCGACGATCACCTGCATGGATGTCTCGGCGCCAGTGGCAATGCAGCGCCCGATGCCACCCGCCTGGTCGAACGGGATGCAGCGGATGGTCGCCTTTGTCTCCGCCTTCAGCCGCGCCTCGTCGGCGGCGGACCCGGCCCACCAGACCCGGTTCCAGCCCGCGTTCGCCGCGACACGCTCCGCCAGCTCCTCCCACGTGGCCACATCCGCGACATGGGTCGCGAGCGCATCGGACGCCGCTGCGAACAGGCGCGTGTGGATCGCCGCGAGTTCCGCCGTCACGGCGTCCGCCAGGCCCGCGAGCGGGACGGTGGTCTTCTCGCCCGTGTCGCGCGGCACCATCACCGCCTGGCTGGCGGCGAGGTCGCGCGGACCGAGCTCGATCCGGACCGGAACGCCCTTCAGTTCCCAATGGTTGAACTTGAATCCCGGCGAACGGTCGTCGCGGTCGTCCACCGAGACGCGGACGCCCGCGGCACGCAGGTCAGCGGCGAGGGCGTGGGCGCGGTCGAGGACATCGGCGCCACCGTTGCGCCCGAGGATCGGCACGATCACGGCCTGCACCGGCGCGACCTTCGGCGGCAGCTTCAGGCCGCGCTCGTCGCCGTGCACCATGATGACCGCGCCGATGGTGCGATGGCTGAGGCCCCAGGACGTGCTGGAGGCGTACTTCCGCTCGCCGTCGCGGTCGAGGAAGCGGATGTCGAAGGCACGGGCGAAGTGATCGCCGAGGTTGTGCGAGGTGCCGGCCTGCAAGGCCCAGCGCTTGCCGCCCATCATCGCCTCGACCGTGTAGGTGCGGAGGGCGCCGGCGAACTTCTCCGATTCGCTCTTCTGCCCCGCGATGACCGGGATCGCCAGTTCCTCTTCGAGGAAGGTGCGATAGACCTCCAGCATCTGCCGCGCCCGCGTCTCGGCTTCTTCCGGCGTCCCATGCGCGGTATGTCCCTCCTGCCAGAGGAATTCGCTCGTGCGGAGGAAGGCGCGCGGTCGCTCCTCCCAACGGAGGACGGAGCACCACTGGTTGAGCACGATCGGCAGGTCGCGCCAGCTCTGGACCCAGCGGGCGTACGTCGGGCAGATGATCGATTCCGAGGTCGGACGGATGGCGAGCGGTTCCTCCAGCTCCTTGCCGCCCGCGATGGTGACCCACGCGGCTTCCGGCGTGAAGCCCTCGATGTGATCGGCCTCCCGCTCCAGCATCGACTTCGGGATCAGCAGCGGGAAGTAGGCGTTCTCGACGCCGGTTTCCTTGAAGCGGGCATCGAGGAAGCGCTGGATGTGCTCCCAGATGCCGTACCCGTACGGACGCAGGATCTTCGTGCCCCGCACCGGGGAGTCGTCGGCCAGTTCGGCCTTCTGGATCACATCGACGTACCACTGGTCGAAATTGTCGTTCTGGTCCGCGATGTCCTGGACATACTGCGGCTGGGACTTGAGGGCACCCTCCGGAATACGCGTGTGCGTGGCGATCAGGCCAGGGAGCGGCGTGTGGCGCCGGGACGCAGGGGAAGGAGGGGCGTCCCGGCGCAGGGAGGTGCGGGCTCGGCGCCGACGGCGGTGCTGAGCGTGACGGAGTCCCGGACGCGGGGGGATGGCAGGAGCATGGCAGTGGTGTAGCAGGGGTGCAAGCGGCCCATGAGGCTCCTGTCCGGTGAGTGCGTCGCGAGCTCGCGAACGCTGCCTGAGTCTTGCATGCCCGCGCGGGGAGTGCAACCACACGTCGAAGGACGACCCGCCGGTGGTGGTCGGTCTGTCCGGACAAGGGTGGCGCGGCAGCGCGCCGAGGGGCTAGGATCGGGGGATCAGCCGAACGTGGTGCTTCCGCTGCCGTTCCCGGACCGGAGCGCGATTCCTCCCGGTCGCCCTTCGTCCCGTCCCGATCCCACCCAGGAGCCCATCGCCCGATGACCGACACGATCACCATGTCCATGCCCGGTGCGATTGCCCGGATCGACCGCCGCCGCTTCACGACGGGCGCCCTGGCCGCGCTCGGCGCGCTGGCCGTCGCCGGACGCATCGCACCCGCCACTACGACCGCGCAGTCGATGGACCCCTACACCTACATCCGCACGATGCCGGCGACCACCACCCTCGGACAGCAGCCGGGGCAGCCGGCGCCGACGGACCCCGTGCAAGCCGACAACGC
>JBQCJS010000337.1:0-2353 GCA_051952485.1 Thermomicrobiales bacterium
GGAAAGGCCCGCCAGCGAGACGACGCGACCGAGATAGTCGATCCAGGTATTGCGCTTGATCGCCGTGATGATCCCGATCGGGATGCCGAAGAGCTGGGCGATGATGACCGCTGCCACCGTCAATTCCAGCGTATAGGGCAGCACGAAGCGGATTTGCTCCCACGCAGGGGCGCGGGAGATCATCGACTTGCCAAGATCCCCGGTCAGCAGGCTCTTCATGTAGTCGATGTACTGGGCGACGAGGGACTTGTCGAGTCCGAGGTCGGCCCGCGCCTTGTCGATTGCCTGCGGGGAGGCCTGGTCGCCGAGCGCGGCGGTCACGGGATCCCCCGGGATCACCCGCACCAGGACGAAGATGATCGTGATCACCGCCAACAGGGTCGGGATCGCCAGCAGCAACCGCCGCAGGATGTACCGCAACATCGCGACTCCTCCCCACGGGATTCAGGGGTGAGGAGGCCCCCACGAACGCACTCCCGTCGTTCGGAGGGGCCACCCTTCTGCACGCTCGGTCGTTTGTCGGTCCGGACCTGAGTTCCATGCGGGGCCGGGAAGCCAGGAGGCTCCTTCACCATCGCACGGGTCCCAGGTCCGGGAGTCATGCTATCCGGAGATCGAAGTCGTCTCGTCGATACCCGGATAGAGCTGGACCACCGACTTCAGTTCGTGACCGTAGTCGACCTTCTTGGACTTGCCGTAGACCTGGTTCGTGTAGAAGAGACCATACCCGGCGAAGTTCTTGATGATCTCGATGTTGGCCTGCTTCCAGAGTTCGGCCTGCTTGTCGACATCGGTCTCCGCACGGGCCTGCGCCACCAGGTCGTCCACCGTGAAGTGCGAGAAGTTCGTCACCCCGCCGCCGGTAGAGAAGAACTGCGTCAGGTAAACATCCGCGGTCGGTCGGAAGGCGATGTAGATGACGATCGCGTTCGAGCCCTGGCGGATCAGTTCGTGCATGGCGGCATGCTGGACCGTTTCAAGGTTCACCGTGACGCCAACGTTGCGCAACTCCTCCTGGAGGACGGTGTAGGCGCGCAGGTAGGAATCCTGCTCCGAGGTAACGAGCTTCAGCTCGAAGCCATCGCCCTTGCCAGCCTCGCCCAGCAGGGATTTCGCCTTGTCCGTGTCCTGCGTGAAGTTGACACCAGCCGTGTTTGCCTCTTCCTCGGTGAGACCGCCCGGCATGACATCGACCGGGACGACCGAGAAGGTGGGCGCCGAGACCGGGGCACCGCTGAGCGCGAGGCTATCCTCGCGATTGACGGCCAGCAGAATTGCCTCGCGCACCTTCGGATCCTTGAGGACCTCATGATTGACGTCGAGGTTCAGGAAAACCACCTCGCCGACGCCGAAGACGTCGACCTGGAGGTTCTGATCCTGGTTCATGCGATCGACCCACTGCGCTTCCGGCATGCCCGCGATGACTTCAAGGTCGCCAGATTGCAGAGCCAGTTCGCGGCTGGTGCTGTCGGCCACGAAGCGTACTTCCACGCCACCAAGCTTCGGCGCGCCCCGGAAATAGGCATCGTTCGCGGCCAGCACGACCGAGTTCTGTGGGGTGTAGGCATTGAAGGCGAAGGGCCCGGTACCTACGGGAGCTGACTTGAATCCGTCGGCCCCAAGGGCTTCGAAGGCGGCCTGCGGCACGATGTAGCCGCCGGAATAGTTGGCCACCTGCGGGAAGAAGAGCGCCTCGGAGAGTGGTTCCTCCAGCGTGATGACAAAGGTCTTCGCATCCGGCGCGGAGAAGGTCCAGCCCTTGTAGTTTCCGGCATAGCTGGAGGTATCAGCGTTGGCCGCTTTCTGGAACGAGAAGAGCACATCAGCCGAAGTCAGGTCGTAGGAACCGGTCTTCTCACCGGGATGCACCTTCACGCCATCCCGCAGCGTGAACGTCCAGGTCTTGCCATCGGTGCTGGTGGGCATGTCGGACGCAAGGTCCGGTTCGAACTGGGACGAATCGCCCGGCTTGAAGCGGATCAGGCCATTGAACACCATGTCCACTATGGTGCGATCCTGCGTGCCGGAGGCCATATGGGGATCGAGATTGGCGATATCGGCCGAGTTCGTGCCGAGACGCAGGGACGGACGATCGCCCGCAGGTTGCAGGAGGCCAACCGGCCCCTGTGGCATGGCTGCCGCCGGGCTGGCAGCAGGACTCGCCGCCGGGCTGGCATCCTGGGCATGGGCACCCGAGACAGCGAGCGCCGCGGCACCCGCGCCCGCGATGGCCGATCGTTCGAGCAGAGTCCGGCGGGAAAGCGAGGACGTCGAGCGGGCATCTGATGGCTGAGACATCTGGTGCAACTCCTTATGGCAACATGGATGGCCGGGCACATGCCTCGACTGGCAG
>JBQCJS010000338.1:0-6256 GCA_051952485.1 Thermomicrobiales bacterium
GTTCGGCGTGTCGAGGGTGTCCTCCAGCGCCGCGGTGCAGCGGTCGCGCAGGTCGGCGCTCTCGATCGCCGCGCCGCTGCCGGATTCCGCGGACGCCGCCGCGATCATGCCATCCGCCACCTGTTCCCATTCGTCCAAGGCGTCATCCTGGAACTCCCAGGGGGTGCCGTAATGATTGGACAGCAGGTAGAGCCGGAGCGTGTCGCCCTTGTGCGTCTTCAGGACATCGGCGACGCGGACGAGGTTGCCGAGGGACTTCGACATCTTCTCGCCCTGGTAGCCCACCATCCCCACGTGGACCCAGTAGCGGACGAAGGGCGCGACCCCGGACGCGGGTTCCGATTGCGCGATTTCGCATTCGTGATGGGGGAAGATGAGATCGGCGCCGCCGCCGTGGATATCCACTTGCGGCCCGAGGTAGCGCATGGACATCGCGCTGCACTCGATATGCCAGCCGGGACGCCCCGGCCCCCACGGCGACTCCCAGAACGGCTCTCCCGGCGCCATCGCCTGCCACAGCACGAAGTCGATCGGGTTCCTCTTCTTCGGGTCGTCCGGGAAGTTGCCGCGCTCGTTGGCGATCGGCAGCATCTCGTCGGGGGCGAGATGGCTGAGCTTGCCGAAGTCCGGGTCGGCGGCGACGGAGTAGTAGACGCTGCCCTGCGACTCGTAGGCCAGACCGCGATCGACCAGCGTCTGCGTGAGGGCGATCACCTCCGCGATGTGATCGGTCGCGGCGGTGTAGTGGTCGGGATCGACGGCGTTGAGGTCGCGCAGGTCCTGGCGGAACCGCGCGATCTCGCGCCGCCCGAGCTCCTGCCAGTCGAGGCCCACTTCCTTTGCCTTGCGGAGGATATCGTCGTCGATGTCGGTCACATTCTGGACATAGGTGACATCGTAGCCCTGGAAGCGCAGGTAGCGGATGAGCACGTCGTAGGTGATGTAGGTGAAGGCGTGGCCCGCGTGGGTCGTGTCGTACGGCGTGACCCCGCAGACGTAGATCCCCACATGATTGTCGACAGCCGAGAACTCCTCGATCTGCTGCGATTGCGTGTTGTAGAGCCGCATCGTCACCTGCTCCGCTGGGGAATGGGACCGTGAGAACGGTCGGAAGTCGGGTTCGCGCGCAAGGGCCAGCTCCGTGTCGAGGCCGGTTCCGGGAAAACGGGACGGGGCCGGCGATGACCGACACGGAGAGCAGTGCTTCCGCGTGAGTAGGAACATTCCAAAGTATATCGCAGGGGGCTCCGGAATCCGGGTGCGTTCCGGAACCCCGCGAAGGATCGCGTGCTAAGATCGCGACGGTATCGGCCGGCTGGCGAGCCCCGCGGCTTGCCGGATTCTCGCATTCGGGTTTGCATCATGGTTCCGCCCTTCCGTATTCCTGCCAGCATGAACGACACCATCCTCCGCCTGGTCGCCGCGTGTGTCCTGGCGATGCTGCTGATCCCTCCGGCAGGCGGCATCGTGCGCGCGGACGATCCAACGCCGACCCCACCGGCGGCGCTGGTCGTTGGCGATCCGTCCCAGCCCTGCGCGGAGGGGGTCCTCCACGTGCGTGACCTGGAAGGGGCGGATGCCACGCTCCAGCAGGGACTTGCCGATGCGACGAAGCTGGCCCAGGCCTGGCAGAAGGATGCCCGCCTCTACAGCGTCCAGCTCTCCTGCCCGTTGCTCCAGACGGGATACAGCTGGAACGGAGTCTTCTTCTCGCAGACCGCACAGGCTTTCTATCGGACGGACACGCTTGAACTCTCGGCGGCGGAGTACGACCCCTCCGTGATCCCGACGCTCGACCCGTCCGGACTGTCGTTCGGCAATATCTATCGTTCGCTGCTGAAGGCGGGGTTCGACGGCGCGATGGAGATCGATCCGGCGAATGGCGTCACGGTGCGGCAGAACACCGCCGCGATCCCGTTCGGACCGGCGAACGCCCCGAAGGACAAGGTGCTGGTCCATCTCGCGATCATCGACCGCAACGAGACCAAGGATGTCTGGGTCGACGCGGTCGATGGCACGGTCTATCGCTACGAAGTCTGACGCTGGCGTCTCCGTGATGCGCCGGCCATCCGAAAGGAAGTGTCCGCCAGTGCCCACCCCCACCAAGCTGACCCCGGTATCCGATGTCGTCGCGCGCGTCCTGGACGTGCTCGGCCATGAACCGTCCGCACTCCTCTCCGATTTCGACGGCACGCTCAGCCCGATCGCGCCGACGCCGGACTCGGCATTCCTGCATCCGGACCTCGTCCATATCCTCCCGGCCCTGGAGGCGAAGGGCCCGCTCTTCGGGATCATCACCGGGCGGGCCGTGGCGGATGCCCGGCACAAGGTCGGGATCGACGACATGCTGGTGGTGGGGAATCACGGCCTGGAATGGTTCGATGGCGGGGAGTACCGCGCGCATCCGGCCGGCCTCGCGGCGGAGCAGGCGATCGTCGATGCGATCGCGGGCATCGAGGAAGACCTGAAGGGCCTCGATCGCGACCTCACCGGTATCGTCTTCGAGAACAAGCGGCTGTCGGCCTCCATCCACTACCGGCTCGTCGCAGAACCGGAGACCTTCGATGCGCCGCTCGCGGCGATCACGCAGAAGCACGCGGATGCCTTTGGCCTGCGCATGACGACCGGCAAGATGATGGTGGAGTTGCGCCCGGCCGCGCGCGTGTCGAAGGGCAGCGCGGTCGAGGAAATCGCCGCCAGTCACGGCCTGCAGGGCGCCGTGTTCTTCGGCGACGACGTGACCGATGTCGATGCCTTCCTGGCGATCACGCGACTCCGGGAGTCGGGAGCCCTGGCGGCGGGCCTGTCGGTTGGCGTCCTCTCGGCGGACACCAATCCAGCCATTGTAGAGACGGCGGATGTCCTTCTTCGCGATGTGAACGAGGTGGCGGCGGTGTTCACGCAACTGGCGGAGCGGCTTCCGGATCGCGATCCGGCGAAGGAGGAGGGGGCATGACCCGTTTTCGGATGGGCGGCCGGTCATTGGCAGCGCTCCTGACATGCGTGATGGCGGTCCTGCTCGGCGCGTCGTCGATGGTGGCCGCGCAATCGACCGATGCTCCGCCCTGGCGCGTCACGCCGGAGGTGCCATTGCAGCGGGCCGAGATCGTGGTGGGGGAGACCCCGCTCGATGTCGAACTGGCGCTCCAGGGCTGGCAGCAGCAACTTGGCCTCGGATACCGGAACGGGCTTGAGCCGGGAACGGGGATGCTCTTCCCGAGTGATACCGCCCGGCCACGCACCTTCTGGATGAAGGGGATGCGGTTCTGCCTCGATATCGTCTGGATCGATGATGGGGTCATCACGGGAGCCGCCGAGAGCGTCTGCCCGGACCCGGAGGGGACGGCCGACGCCGATCGCGCGACCTTCGCCTCGCCCGGCCCGGTGACCGATGTCCTGGAAGTCCCCGCCGGCTGGCTGAAGGAGCATGGGTACGGGGTTGGTACCGTCGTGACGATCCCGGACCTGCCAGGAGCCTAGTGCGTCCGGATCGTGGACCGCATGGCGACACTGGCTGGCAAGGGACAGCTCATGAGCATGGCTCTTGCGGGTCCTTGCGGAGAACACTGACGGTCTGTCGTGACGCCCCTGGAGTCGGGGCACAGCCTGCCAGCGCCTTCCGGAGGCGACGCACTCCGGAGGGGCCGGAATGGCCATTCCGTGGTCCATTCGGACGCCGGCGTACTATAGGCGTCCGGGGTGGAAATGGTCTGTTCCTACCATGCTGGAATGGTGCCCCACCGCCAGAATGTATCGTGTTCGCCGCTTGCAAGAGCGGCGAACATGTGGAGACTCCGAGGGTCCAGATCGGTTTCTCCCACTCCCACCGGCCGCCCCAGTCCCACAGCGGGGCGGCCGACCCATTCCCTCCTACCCATTCCCCTCCGACGACATCGACAGTTCGTGACTCGCGAGAGCCCGCTCCAACCGCTGCTGGCGGACCGAGAGGGTGACATCCCCGCGCGTCCGTTCCAGGACCGCACGGAACTGGTCCGTCGTGCGGCGCAGTCCTCCCGTGATCGCATCCGGGAAATCGACCGCCACGAGCACGGCATAGATGGCGTCCATGCGGGCCAGCAGGCGCTCGGCGTCGGACGTGCGGTCGGCCCGGAGACGGTCCAGTACGTCGCGGCGGAGTTCGCTGCCGGCCTCGGCCAGCCCGTTCAGCCACGCGGCATCCTGCACCGCCAGGACCTCCGGCCCGGGAATCGGCCGGTCGTCGAGCAGGGCCGCCGTGATCGCAGCCTCCGCGTACTCCTTCGCCGCATCCTGCACGTAGCCAGCCAGCGCGATGGCGGGATAGGCGGCCGTCGCGGCCTGCACCTCGGCCAGGAGTCCTGCGGCCTGCGCGAGCAAGGCCCTGGCGTCGGCACGGTCCTCTCGATGCAGGGCCCGGACCGAGTTCGCGGCGAGCCGCACGATCTGGCGTCCGGTGCCGACGGCATGATCCCGCACGGCGTTCACGGCCTCGAAACGGGTGATGATGGCATCCACGGAGTTCGCGAGCAGGCGATCGGGATCGGCCGATGCGTATCCATCGGCTTGCTCGGGGGAAGAATCGGTCACGGCGGACGGTCCTTTCGGGTGGCGAATCCGGGCCCCGCGCGAGGTGCCCGGTCACCCCGAATCTTAGCGGCGCGGGACCTTGGCAGGAAACGAGGGAAGGCGCTATACTCTGCGAGGTCGCGACGCCGAGCCTCAGGGTGACGTGTGCCGTGACGCATGAGGTCCCGGTGGACCTCCGCGATGAACGAGAGTAGTAGGCTCATCCCTCAGCGAGACGCCGGTTGGTGCGAGGCGTCGATCCAGGAGCCGAACTCGCTCGGGAGCAGATCCGGTGAACCGTTGCGGCTAGCCGATCCGGGCGCCACCGTTACATGGCACGACGAGCGGGCCTGACTGGCCTCCGCACGGCGAAGATCCCTTGGGGCTGTAGCTCAGCTGGGAGAGCACAACACTGGCAGTGTTGGGGTCAGGGGTTCGAGTCCCCTCAGCTCCACCCGAAGGATCGCCAACCGGAAGTCCTGCTGGCCAAGCAGGGTGGTACCGCGGAAGCGTCGCAAGCGCCTTTCGTCCCTGATCCAGGGATGGAAGGCGTTTTTGTCATGCCTCACACGCGGATGCTCCGCCATCCCGACCCGAACGACGTCCCACCGCAGGCCGCGAAGGAGCAGCAGATGAGCACCAGCACTCAGGTCGAACCAGGACAGCGCCCCCAGCCGGAGGCAACCGATGCGTCGTATCGCCCCGGCGACGAGCACCGGTACGACTACTCCGCCGTCGAGCCGAAGTGGCGTGCGAAGTGGGATGAAACCGGGCTCTACAAGGTCGATGACGACGATCCCGCGCCGAAGTGGTTCTCGCTGACCATGTATCCGTATCCCTCCGGCGTGCTCCACGTCGGGCACTGGTACGCCTTCGCGGTGCCGGATGTCTTCGCCCGCCTGCAGCGGATGCGTGGCTACAACGTCCTCTTCCCGATGGGATTCGACGCCTTCGGACTGCCGGCGGAGAATGCCGCCATCCGGCATGGGGTCCATCCCGCTGTCTACACCTCCGAGAACATCCCTGTCATGAAGGGTCAGTACGACCTGATGGGGGCGATGATCGACTGGTCGCGCGAGGTCATCACCTGCACGCCGGAGTACTACCGCTGGAACCAGTGGATCTTCCTGCAGTTCCTGAAGCGCGGCCTCGCCTACCGCAAGAACGGCGCGGTGTGGTGGTGCCCGAATGACCAGACGGTACTGGCGACCGAGCAGGTGATCGACGGCAACATCTGCGAGCGCTGCGGTGCCGAGGTCTATAAGCGTGACCTGGAGCAGTGGTACTTCCGCATCACGGACTACGCGGAAGAACTGCTGGCCGGCCTCGACACGGTGGACTGGCCGGAGCGGGTCAAGACCATGCAGCGGAACTGGATCGGTCGCTCCGAGGGCGCGCGCCTGGTCTTCACCCTGGAGACTGGTGACGAGTTGGAGGTCTTCTCCACGCGCCCGGACACCGTCTTCGGGGCGACCTTCATGGTACTGGCGCCTGAGCACCCCCTCGTCCAGAAGATCACCACGCCGGACCAGCGCGACGCCGTGGACGCCTACATCGACGCGACGAAGCGGGAGAGCGAGATCGAACGGCTCTCCACGGACGAATCGAAGCCGAAGACCGGCGTCTTCACGGGCGCGTACGCCATCAATCCGGTGAACGACGAGCGGATTCCGGTCTGGATCGCGGACTACGTGCTGCTCACGTACGGGAC
>JBQCJS010000339.1:0-4761 GCA_051952485.1 Thermomicrobiales bacterium
CGCGACGCTGCTTACCACCTCACGCGATTTGGCCGCGCTGGTGGAAGCACAGCTCGCCATCCAGCTCCGGACGCTCGACCGGGGCGACGTCGCGCGGGCGTCGCTGCGCGATCACGGACTGATCGCGGTGGTGGATACGCTGGAAGAGGCGGTGTCGCTCGCCAACGCCTACGCGCCGGAGCACCTCTGCCTGCTCGTCGCGAATCCGTGGGATCTCGTCCCGCTCGTGAAAAACGCTGGCGGGATCTTCCTCGGGGAACAGAGTGCGGAGGCGCTGGGCGACTATACGGCAGGGCCGAGTCACGTCATGCCGACCGGCGGCACCGCGCGCTTCTCGTCGCCACTGAACCTGCGCGACTTCCAGAAGGTGATCTCGCTGATCGGGGCGAACGAGCGGGCGATCCACGAGATCGGTCGCGCCACGGCGGCGTTCGCCCGCGCGGAGGGCCTGAGCGGGCACGCCATCGCCGTGGAGCGCCGGACAGGGGAGAAGTGAGGACCGAGACGTGAGCAGTGAGTCCGGTTGCTTCTTGCGGACTCATCGTGAGGAGGCAGGGTACCCCTCACTGCTCACTCCCCGGTCCTCAATCCTCGTTCAGCCGCCGATTTCCTTGAGCGCGGCGACGATCCGTGTCTCCACCGTCGGATTCTCACCGGGATCGCTGCGGGCGATCGCCTCCCTGGCCTCGGCCAGCGTGTAGCCGAGCGCCTGCAGCGCCTCGACCACGTCACGATCGCCGGCGTCCGCCGTCGCGCCCGAGGCAGTCGGCGTAGCCCCCGTCAGGTCCGGCGGCAGCTTGCCTCGCAGATCGAGCAGGATGCGCGACGCGGTCCGCTTGCCGATCCCGGAGACGCTGGACAGCACCGCGACCTCCTCCCGCTCGATCACGCCGAAGAGTTCATCAGGCGTGAAGCGGGTGAGCACCGCGCAGGCGAGGCGAGGCCCGACCCCGGTGACGCCGATCAGCGTCTCGAACCACTGCAATTCCGCCTTCGTCAGGAAGCCGTAGAGGATCATCGCATCGTCGCGCACCACCAGGTGCGTCTGCAATTCCACCGGCTCGCCACGCTCGCCGGCCTGGGCGATGGTCCGCCCGCTCGTCATCACGCGATAGACGACGCCACCCACATTGACCAGCAGCGAGTCGACATGCGCTTCGTGGACGGTCCCGATCAGCCCCGCGATCATGGTCTTCCTCCTGGAGGCGTCAGCGGCGCGGCGAATCCCGGCAGCCGGAAGGTGCGAACGGCATTGTCGTGGAGCACGTCGCCCAGCGCCGCAGGGGACAGGCCGCTGCCAAGGGTCTTCCGCAGGAAGGCCGCCTGCTTCAGCACCGGGAAATCGGAGCCGAAGAGGATGCGACCGGAGCCGATCAGGCGCTCCACCGCCGGAAAGATCTCGAACCGGTACAGGTAGGTGGACGCAGCGCTGTCATAGACCACGTTGCGGGCAGCGGCAGCGACCTCCGGCATCAGCTCAAAGAAGGGCAACCCACCGCCCCAGTGCGCCATCACCACGCGCAGGGCCGGGAACGCCTCAAGGAAGGCCAGGAGCTTCGCCACGGTCGCCGTCCCCTTCCCAGGGTAGACATGTCCGACCGGCTCCGATGTGTGGATCAGCACCGGCACGTCGAGCGCGACGCACGCCTCGACGAAGGACGCCAGCTCGTGCGGGCGCTCCCATGCGAAGTCCTGCCCATCCGCATTCAGCTCACCGATCCCCACCGCGCCAAGTTCGACACAACGGGCAACCTCCGCCGCCGCGCCCGGATGCGCCGGATTGACGATGCCGAGCCATGAGACGCGATCCGGATGGACCTTCCCGACCTCCGCCAGGTCATCGTTGTGCATCCGGCAGAGTCCCTGGTCCCGCCATGGCCAGCCGCAGACGACGGAACGCGCGATTCCGGCCTCGTCCATGCTCGCGATCAGCGCCGGCGCGAGGGCGGTGGTCGCCTTCGGATGCCCGAACGTCTCTCCGAACCACGGATCGCGGGCAAGGAAACGTTCCCGGTCGCGCACGACCTCCTCCGGGAAAAGGTGGGTGTGCGAGTCGATCACCGCCTGGCCGGCGAGGCGTTCTGCGAGCGAAAGGGTGGGATCGTGGCTGGCGATGGGATATTGCTCCTGGTGCGAGGTGTTCCGGCGAACCCGGGGAACGCCCGTGAGAGTACCGGGCTACATGTAGAAGTAGATGCCGACGGCGATGGCGACGATCACGATCAGGAGGATGATCGCCGGGACCAGGATCGAGCTGAACCCACCGGCGCTGCTCCGTTGCTCCGCCAGTTCCGCCCCGATCTGCGCACGCTGGACGGTCGCCAGCGATGGCTTCACCGCGACGACGATGGCCGAGACGTTGTCACTCGTACCCCGCTTCTGCGCGATGACAGACAGCTGGCGTGCCGAGTCAGTCGTGTCCGCCTCGCCGAGCACGTCGAGGTAATCCTGCTGCTGCATCACGTCGTAGAACCCGTCGCTGCACAGGAGCAGGCGATCCTCGGGCAGGAGGTCGAGTTCGAAGATGCTCGGCAAACGGCGATCGAGCTGAGGTTCCGCCCCGAGGGCATGGGTCAGGATGTTCCGCTGCGGACTCCTGCGTGCCTGGTCGGCGCTGATGCGCCCGTCCTTCACCTGGTCTTTGACCAGCGAGTGATCGATGGTGATCTGGGTGAGCTGGTTGGCCCGCATCAGGTAGGCGCGGCTGTCGCCGACGTTGGCAATGGTCACGTACTTGCCGTGGATCACCGCCGACACGAGCGTGGTGCCCATCGGGCTGGCATCGGCCGCCTTCTGCGACTCGGCGTAGATCGCCTCGTTGGCGCGGCGATAGGCCTGCTTGAGAGCAAGGGCGATATCGGCAGGCCGCTCACGGGCGAAGAGATCGCCGAGCAGCTCGATCGCCAGCCGGCTCGCGACCTCGCCGCCTTCGAGGCCGCCCATGCCATCCGCGACGGCAAGGACATAGCCCGCATCGGTCGGCTCGCCCGCCGGCGGCAATTCGGCGACGAGGATCGCGTCTTCGTTGGTCGGACGCCCGGCGGCGTCCGTGACACTGCTGACGACCAGTTCGAGGGCGGTCGTCGCGGGTGTTGCAAGGCTCACGGTTGGACTCCGAAGGATGCGGCGGCGCTGCCACCTGAGAGCTGTCCGGGACATGGCATGATGTGGGGGACTCGTTCGTCCCCGGCCATTATCCCCCATCCCGGCGGCGCATCGCCGATCCGCACGGCAACAGTCCGGTGTTGTTCACGCTCCCGCCGCAATCCTGTGACATCCCGGTGCTAGCATGAGGGCAGGAGAACGACCAGCGCCGCCTATGTGGCCGGAGAGATGTCCCCATGCGATCGCCCTTCACCCGTCCGCTTCCCATCATGCTCCTGGCGCTCACCCTGATCGCCAGCGACCTGGCGGCTCCGAGCATCGCCACGGCCCAGGATGAGCCGGACCCCGCCGCCCTGCTCGCGCAGACGAGCGAGGTCCTGGCACAGACCCAGACCCTGCGATTCACCCTGACCGTCGACGGCGATTCCTACATCGATGACCTGAACCAGATGCGGTTGATCAAGGCGGATGGCGCCCTCCAGCGACCGGGCAAGGTGGAAGTGGAGTTCCAGATCGAACTCTTCGGGGCGGGCAATGTCTCGATCAAGATGATCACCGTCGACGGGAAGGCCTATTCGACCGACCTGCTGACCGGCAAATGGGGACCTGCTCCCGCCGAGTTCGGCTACGACCCCTCCCTCCTGTTCGACACCAACGGCGGCCTGGGGCCCGTTGTCAGCAAGCTCACCGCTGTCTCCGTTACCGGCAGCGAGAAGGTCGACGGACGTGACTGCTGGAAGGTCGAGGGCACGGCGGACAAGGCGAGCATCGATTTCATCAGCGCCGGGACGATGATCGGCGATTCGTTCCATGCCGTGCTGTGGATCGACAAGGACAACGGTCAGCTCCGGAAGATCGTGCTCGCCGAACCGACCAACAACGGCAAGGAGCATCCCGCCAGCTGGACGATGGACCTGACGGACTACAACGACACCAGCATCAACATCGAGGCCCCGAGCTAAGCGGTGGAGACCCGGAACTCGACCCTGGAGCCCGCCGATAGCGGCACGCTCCGTTCGATGATGCGTTCGCCCGCGTTGAGCGGTGCCCTCCTGGCCGTCTTCATCGGCGCCATCGACCTTACCGTGATCGCCGCGATCCTCCCGCAGATGGTGCAGGATGTCGGCGTCAACACCTCCGACCTCGATCGCTACATCTGGATCGTCAGTGGCTACCTGATCGCCTATATCGTGGCGATCCCCATCGTCGGGCGTCTTTCCGACCTGACGGGGCGACGTGCCGCCTACCTCGGCTGCCTCGCGCTCTTCCTCGCCGGCTCGATCGTCTGCGCGCTGGCGACCGATCTGCCCTCGCTCGTGATCGGACGCAGCATCCAGGGGTTTGGCGGCGGCGGGCTGCTGCCGATCACCCTGGCGCTCGCGGTGGACGTCCTGCCACCGAAGCGACGGCTGGCCGGAATCGGGCTGGTCAGCGCGGCCGATACGCTCGGCTGGGTGATCGGTCCCCTCTACGGCGCGGGGATCGAATCCATCGCGCCCGGCGAGTCGCCATGGCGCTGGGTCTTCTGGATCAACATACCGATCGTCCTCGCCGTGGCCGCATTCATCGTTCGCCACATGCCGAAGGACGAACGTTCGGGCGGATTCCGTCTGCTCCGCCATTTCGACATCCTCGGCGCGATCCTGCTCACCGGGG
>JBQCJS010000340.1:0-7635 GCA_051952485.1 Thermomicrobiales bacterium
GCCCTGCTGACGATCTACGGGTCGGCGGGCTCGATCCGCCTGCCGGACCCGAACACGTTCGGGGGGCCGATCCAGCTGATGCGGGCGGAGAACCCGCGGGAGAAGCGGTGGGAGGACGTGCCGCTGGACGAGGGCTACGCGGACAACGCGCGCGGGCTTGGCGTGGCCGACCTGGCGCGGGCGCTACGGATGGGTGAATCGCCCCGGGCGAGCGGGGAGATGGCGTTCCACGTGCTGGAGGTGATGCACGCGACGCTGCTGTCCGGCGAGCGTGGGGAGCACATCACGATCGGGAGCACGATGACGCGCCCGGCGCCGCTGGAGCTGGCGGGGTTGTAGGGACCCCTGCGCGTCGTGATCGCCCGGGCATCTCAAGCGGGCGGGCGATCACCCGCCCCGGATGCGAGGACCGTCGGTAAGGATATGCGGAAGGGTCCGGCGTGCCGCCTGGCTCGCTCCCGATCTGCCCCCTCCCGGGGCATCGGGAGCCGTGTCCGTGATAACGACATCGAACGACCTCGTCGCCGGGAAGGGCGATCCTTGTGATCGCCCCTGCAGGCCATGATCGCGCATGCCTGGACGTAATTTCAGGCCTTCGTCGATATGTCCGGATGTATACGTTTGTATGGATGTGCCGAGCTCGTTCAGTACTCCTGGGCCCACCAGGTCTTCGCGATGCGGTCGAGGAAGATCGTCATCAGGTGGCCGTTCTCCAGCAGGATCTGGAAGTACTGGCGGTCGATCGGGGTGCGCCACCACTCGTCCACGATGATCCAGGTGTCCTGCACCTTCACGATCGGCTGCGTGCGCTGGCCGATGAGGATCGTGACCGGGCGGCCATTCCGTTCGGCGATCGCGATGGGGCGGGGCTGGTTCAGGGGTCGAAGACCAGCAGGGCGTGCCGGCGTTCCG
This sequence comes from Thermomicrobiales bacterium, assembly GCA_051952485.1. Taxonomy (GTDB): domain Bacteria; phylum Chloroflexota; class Chloroflexia; order Thermomicrobiales; family UBA6265; genus JASGDN01. The sequence continues at coordinate 913 of JBQCJS010000340.1, forward strand.
GAATGCGCGACCATGGTTCCACCTCCACAATGCGATAGAGCGGGGATATCCCGTAGCGTTGGGTGAGTTGCGCGACGACATCCGGGAGGTGCCCGTCGGTGCGCTGCCGCAGGGATGGCAGGACCTGCTGCCGGGCCGCCTCGGGCATGATGTCGGTCAGGATGATGGCGATACGCTCGATGGGGGCGGCGACTTCCCACGATTGCAGGCGCAGCCGGAGCGATTGCATGAGCTGGTCGGCGCCGGAAGGGGTCTTGAGCACGAGGGTGCGTTTCCAGGAGCCGCCGCGCTCCAGCATGGCGTGGAGGATCACCTTGCCGACGAAGCGATTGCGCAGGTCCGGCTGGCGGAAGGCCCTGGTCACCAGGTGACGCAGCCAGGCCATGACCACCGGCAGGCTGCTGGTCGGGGTGGAGAGGGTCGCTTCCTCGGTGACCGTCAGGGGGAGGCGGGTGGCCATGACGGGACGGCGGTCGATGCCATTGGCGAGCTCCCAGGCGGTGCGGCCGGGCTTGCCGAAGCGGGCGAAGAGCTTCCGGCTGTCGACCTGGGCCAGCATCCCGAGGTTGGAGATGCCCAGCTTCTGGAACTGGCGGATGAGGCCGAGATCGAGCGGCAGCCAGGTGACCGATGCGCTGGCGAGGAAGGCCTGGGCCTCGGTTTCGTCCAGGATGCGGGTTCCTGGCGTTTCCGCCTGTCCGGCGACGACGCGAGCCGCGAACCTGGTGGGCGCGATCGCGATCCGGGGATGGACCCCGGCGGGGACGCACCGGTGGATGGCGCGGGCGGCATCCTCCAATGATCCGTAATAGCGTTCCAGGCCGATGAGGTCGATATACCAGCAGCCGGGGTCGTGTTCGTCGGCCTCGACCAGCGGGCTGATGGCGAGCAGGCGTTTGAGGATGCGGTCGGCGCGCCGGATTTCCGCTACCGGGTCCCGCGCGACGATCACGGCCAGCGGCGAGAGGGCCGTTGCCTCGCGCAGGTGCTGGCCGGGCCGGATGCCGTGGCGCACGGCCTCGGCGTTGGCATCGATGACGACGGTGTCGTTGCGTTCGGGGTCCCGCAGGATGATGGGGGTGCGATCGTCGTAGTGGAAATGGTCGGGGGAGGCGTGGCCGCTGTCGTTGGTGGTGGTGGCCGAGGCTGCCGCAGCTTTGGCCTTGGCCTCAGCCGCAGCCGCTAGCGCGACGCGGATCGAGAAATGGGGGATGGAGAGACAGGCGACGGGCATGGGACCTCGATTCCCGTGACCAGGCGAGTGATCGTGTCTGGAGAATAGAACATATGTTCTTATTTGTGAAGGGGCTGATGGGTGGCGTTCCGGGTGGATGCGTAGCTGGCCCTCGTGACGCGCCCATGTCATCCCGAGCGAAGCGGTGGAAGGGGATCGATGCATGAGGGGCGGAGCGACGAGTGGCCGGGAGCGGCGAGCATTCCTGGGGCCTGCCCGAGGCCCCAGCGTGCGACAGGCGGGGCATCCCGGATGCAGGGGGCGGCCCGATACGCGTATCGCCTCCTACGAACATACGGACGTCCCGGCATGGTGTGCGGTCGTTCAGAGTCCTGCTCGGACGGGCCGTCGCAGGCGCGCCGAGGAGGTCCTTGTGGCCGGGTAGCCCATGCGGCAACTCCTGGCGGCCAGACGTTGCCGCATGCCACCCAAGGCGACCACGAGGGTCGCACTTACGGGAATGCCGGGATCGCGAATGGCGGATCGGCGTCCATGCACCCCGGTTCCTCGACGCCACTCCGACGAGGGGGAACGTGTCCGCGCTGGGGTAAGGGAGGACAGCCTCAACGGTAGTTGTGCGATGAGGGGGCGAGGGCGCGCATCTCGGCCAGCGAGCGTGGAGCCTTGTCGTGCTGCCCGGTGCGCTGCCGGTCGCGCTGCTCGGTGCGCTGCTCGAAGTGGATGTAGGCGGGGTTGGCGGTTCGCGGCGCATCGGGATCGAGGTCGAGGTCGGTGGCGTCGTCCTCGGCGTAGACGTACGCCTTGTTCTCGATCGGGTGGAGGCGCCTGGCCACGACGTTGATCGTGTTGTTCCGCCGTTGCAGCGTCCCCTCGACGATCAGCAGCGGCACCCCGCGCACGATGAAGCGTTGGTCCTTGTAGAGGTCCGGGTAGACCACCACATTGACCAGTCCCACCTCGTCCTCCAGCAGCAGGAAGGTGATGCCCTTGGCCGTTCCTGGGCGCTGGCGGCAGACGATGAGCCCGGGGATATGGACCGGCATCCCATCCGGCAGGGATTCCAGGTCCTGGGTCGTGACCATGCCTCCGGGGAAGCGCTGGCGCAGGAGTTCCATCGGGTGCCACGTCGAATGCCCGAAGAGCCGATACTCCTCGGTCATCTGCTCCCACGTCGACATCCGGGGCATCTCCGCCTCGTCCTGGATGGTGGGGAGCGGGAGCGAGAGCTGGTGTCCCCGCGTCCTGGTGCCGCGGCGGCCCTCGGTGAACCCGCGTGACGGGATGAAGAGCCCTGCCTGCCAGAGCAGTTCCCGCCGGCGCAACCCGAAGGAGATCGCCCCACTGAGGATCAGCGTCTCGACCGCCTCCGACCGGAGGGGAACCCGCCGGACGAGATCGGACAGGGAGCGGAATGGCCCGCGCGCCTCGCGCTCCGCCACGATGGCGAGTGCCGCATCCTCGCCGACTTCCTTGACGAAGGCCAGGCCGATGCGCACCCCCCTGGCGCCGATGACCGTGCACTGGACATCGCTCTGATTGATGTCCGGCTGGAGCACACGAAGGCCATGCCGCCGCGCATCGTTGATCAGCACATGGGGGGAATAGAACCCCATCGGCTGATTGTTGAGCAGGGCGCACAGGAACTCGGCCGGGTGATGGTAGCGGAGCCAGCACGACTGGTAGGCGAGCAGGGCGAAGGCCGCCGCGTGGCTCTTGGGGAAGCCATAGGCGGCGAAGCCCTTCAGCTTGGCGAAGATGCGGGTGGCGGTGGCCTGGTCGACGTTGTTGGCGGCGGCCCCGGCCATGAAGTCCGCGCGGATCTTCTCGAAGGCCTCCGGCGATCGCTTGCGGGTCATGGCCCGGCGGAAGTCGTCGGCCTGGCCAGCGGTGAACCCGGCGATGCGCTCCGCCACCTGAACCACCTGCTCCTGGTAGAGCACGACGCCCAGCGTTTCCTCCAGGAGGTCCTCCAGGAGGGGATGATCGTAGGTGGGGACGAAATCGGGATCGAGGCGGCGTTGCACGAAGGGGGTCACGGCGCCGCCGACGATCGGCCCCGGGCGCACGATGGCGACCTGGACGACCAGGTCCTTCAGGGTCTGGGGTTTTGTCTGGCGGATCATCTGGATCTGGGCGCGGCTTTCCACCTGGAACGTGCCGATGGTGTCGCCCTCCTGGATCATCCGGAAGATGGCCGGTTCCTCGAAGTCGATCCGCCCGAGGTCGATCGGCCCCTTGCCGCTGGCGTCGATGAGATCGAGGCATTCCTCCACCAGCGAGAGCATGCCCAGCGCCAGGAAGTCGATCTTGACGAAGCGGGCGTCGCTGACGGAGTCCTTGTCCCACTGGCAGAGGTAGCGGCCCTCCATCGCGGCGGGCTGGATCGGCACCATCTCGTTCAGCGGGGTGGTGGAGATGACCATGCCGCCGGAGTGCTGGGTGATGTGGCGGGGGAACCCGGCCAGCTGGTGCGCCATCTCGATCAACAGGGACCACGGCGGATCGTCCACCCGCGCGGCATATTCCGGGAACTGCCGGAGCTGTTCGCCCAGGCTCCTGGCGCTGTGGCCGTCGCTCAGCCGGGCGATGCGGTCGAGGTCGTGGGCGGGGATGTCGAGGACCTTGCCGACATCGCGGACGGCGCCCCGCAGGTGATAGGTGGAGAAGGCCGCGATCATGGCGGCGTGATCCGAGCCGTATTTCTCGTGCAGCCGCACGATCAGCTTCTCCCGGATCTCGCGCGGGAAGTCGAGGTCGATATCGGGGATCGCATCGCCATCGACATGCAGGAAGCGCCCGATGTAGAGGTTGTGTTCCAGCGGGTCGACCGCGGAGAGGCCGAGCAGGTAGCAGACGACCGAGGAGACCGCCGAGCCGCGGGTGCGGCCGGGGGGCAGGAAGCGACGGGAGGGAGAGGTCTGCTCGTGCCGGATCTCGCGGCCAATGGCATCGGCCTCGGCGATGATCTCGCGGTAGAGCAGGAAGAACCCCGCCAGCTTGCGCTTCCGGATGGCGACGAGTTCCTCCTCCATGCGTTGCCGGGCGTGCGGGTTGTCTCCGTAGCGTTCGGCGAAGGCGGCGCGGCAGATGCGGGCGAGGTAGGCATCCTGGGAGCCGGCCTGCCGGATCTCCTCGTCGTTCCGCTCCGGGTAGGAATAGCCGAGGTTGGCGGTGAGGTCGAAGGCGGAGCAGCGGTCGGCGATGACGCGGGTGTTCGCGATGGCGTCCGGATGGGCGGCGAAGATGGATTCCATCTCGGCGGGAGTGTGCAGGTAGAACTCGGCGTTGGCCCGGCGCTGGCGGTGGCTGCCATCGAGGGTGGTGCGGTGCTTGATGGAGACGAGCACATCCTGGAGCCGGTGACGATCGGGCCGGTGGTAGTGGACGTTGCCGGTGGCGACGCAGGGGAGGCCGACCGTGTGGGCGAGGGCGGCCAGCCGCGCGATGCGGGGGGTATCGCCGTGGACGTAGTGCTGCTGGAGTTCGACGAAGACCTGGTCCTTGCCGAACCAGTCGATGTAGGTGCGCAGGACGGTTTCGGCGTCGTCGAGGCGGCCGGCATCGACGAGGCGGGCGAGCTGGCCGTCGCGGCATCCGGTGAGGAGGATCAGCCCCCCGGCGAAGTCGGCAAGGTGGCTGCTGGAGGTGGTCGATGCCGGTTCGGGATCGTTCGCCAGCCGGACCGGGGCGGGGGGGATATCGTGCTTGATGGCGGTGATGATGCGGCAGAGGTTGGCGTAGCCGCGACGGGATTCGGCGAGCAGGGTGAGATGGGAGCCATCGGCGAGGGTGATTTCGGCGCCGGTGATGGCCTGGATCTTGTCGTGGGCGAACTGGGCGAATTCCATCGCGCCGGAGAGGGTGTCGTGATCGGTGATGGCGATGGCGGTATAGCCGAGGTCGACGGCTCGCGCGATCAGCTCGTCGGGTTGGGACGCACCATCGAGGAAGGAGAAGGACGTATGCAGATGGAGTTCGGCATAGGGCGCAGCCATGGCGCGACGCTCTCCTCCCGGAGGCCCGAGGGGCCACGCGAATCGCCTCTCCAACATAGAACATATGTTCTCATTATGGAAGCGGATGGGAGGGTGTCGAGCGGGCAGTCATACAGGAAGCGGTGACATGGCGGAACGGATGCGGATGCGGGGGAGATCGTGCCGGCCGGTGAACGGACGGTCAGGCGGTCTTGCGGTGGTCGAGGTCGTCGCGCTCCTCGTCATGGGATGCCATGTAGGCGCGGAGGGCGGCGTTCATGGCGGTCTGGTATTCCTCAGGATATCGCTGGCGGAACCAGACGATTACCTCGGTGTCGAGTGGAACCATCGCCTCGCCTGCACGCGGGCGATAGAACGTGCCGCGAGTGGCATCCCTGAACATGGCTTCCGTCCACTCCGGGTGGTCCGAGCGATCGATATCCCCGTCCCGGAGAGCGCCGGATGCATTCTGCTCCAGGGCATCGGCGTATTCGTCAAGCAGTCGCTTGATATCGTCGCTGCTCATCTCGGGTTGCATGAAGTAGCGAGATGATCCGGATGATGGTTTCGCCATTGTCGCACGTTCTTTCCGTGAAGATGATCGCGAGAATGGCCCTCGTGGCAGGATTGCGATGCATTGCCATCGGTCCTCGTCATGGTCGCCATCGTCATGCCAGACGAACTGGAACGGATCGCCAAACGCCGCCTCAGCAAGGTCGAACGGAAGACCATGCTTGATGAGGTTGGTGCGGGCCTTCTCGGGGTCCCACTCGAAGCGCATCGGGATGTCCCCCAGCCACGTCGAACGCGCCCGGACGGTCAGGCGGTCTTGCGAAGGTCCGGTTCCGTCTCGGCGTCCTCGTCGTTGTGAGATTCCATGTAATCGTGGAGGGCGGCGTTCATGGCTTTCTGGTACTCAGGATATCGCTGGCGGAACCAGGCGATGACTTCTGTATCGACGAGAACGGCATCGCGGTCCCTTCGTGTGAAGAAGTGGTTGCCGCGACGGGCGCCCTGCCAGTCCTCCGGATCCTGTTCGGGGATATCCGAGAAGTCGATCTCGTCATCAGTGAGGGCATCGAACGCGGCAAGTTCGCGTCGGTGCGCTTCCGACCCGATATAGGGATCACTCTCCCAACTCGTAGATTCGACGTTCACGAGTGGTTGCTTTTCGGGCTGAGATGATGCGGATCGTCGTGTCATCGTCGGTCTCCTGTTGGGTATAGACGATCAGGTAGAGCCGTCGCTCGGGAGTCGCGCCGATGGCGTGCCATCGTTCCTCGCCATCCACGATCCGATCTGGCTTCGTTACGACAAAGGGATCGTGGAATACATATCGGGCGCTCTCGAAGTCGACGCGGTGCTTGATGAGGTTGGTGCGGGCCTTCTCGGGGTCCCACTCGAAGCGCATCGGGATGTTCCTTCGACCAAATGTCGCACGCGATCAGGCGGTCTTGCGGTGATCGTCGTCGTGGTTGGTGTCGGCGTCTTCGTCGGGGTGGGCGTCGATCCAGGCGCGGAGGGCGGCGTTCATGGCGGCTTGGTATTCGTCGG
>JBQCJS010000341.1:0-2919 GCA_051952485.1 Thermomicrobiales bacterium
TCTCGGCGGCGGCGGCCTCGATCGCGTATTCGGCCATCGCCGGTTCCAGCACGTTCTCCGAGAAGTCATCGCTGCCGGTGTAGATGTGGATGCTGTGGTAGCGGATGTACTTGGCCAGCCCGGCGACCACCACGCTGTCCCAGTCCTGCCAGCCGGAGAGCCCGCAGCTGACCAGCTCGATCGTGGGATCGATCCAGAGCATGACCTTCGCGAACTCCTTCGCCCGCTTCACGTAGTCGTGCGGGTCCTCGGTCGCGCCGATCTGCCAGTTGCCGTACATCTCGTTGCCGAGACCCCAGTACCTGACGTTGTAGGGCTCCTCATGGCCGTTCTGGCGCCGCAGGTTGGCCCAGTAGGTGTTGCCCGTCCCGTTGCAGTACTCGACCCAGTTCTGCGCCTCGTCGATCGTGCCGGTGCCCATGTTCACGCAGATGTAGGGCTCGGCCCCGATCGTCCGGCAGTACTGGATGAACTCGTCCGTGCCGAAGCGGTTCGTTTCCTCCTGCCGCCACGCCAGCTCGATCCGGCGCGGCCGCTCGTCCTGCGGGCCGATGCCATCCGTCCAGTGGTAGCCGGAGACGAAGTTGCCGCCCGGCCAACGCAGGATCGGCATGTGCAACCCGGCGACCGCCTCCATCACGTCGGTCCGGAAGCCATGCTCGTCGGCCAGCGGCGAGCCCTCATCGTAGATGCCGCCATAGATGCAGCGTCCGAGGTGCTCGATGAACCCGCCGTAGATGCGGGGGTCGATGGGTCCAATCGTTCGCTCGCGATCGATCTTGAGCCGCGCGGAAAGCGTCACGTCCCGTCACTCCTGTCTCCTCCGGAAAACCCCGGAGACGCACACATACGATGTCTGACCTTCTCGCTCTCGCGTATTGTACGAAACCCCGCCATCCCCGCAACGGTCCGCATGGGCTACCGCTTCCCCCTCCTCCGGCAGGAGGATCCAGGCGCCTTGCCGAAACCGGACGAGGCGCCTCTCTCCCTCAGGATCGATCGCCAGGGGCCAGTCACGGCGAGAGCTACACTGGAACGGACCCAATGCAGGCAAGTCGCCTCCTCCACCGCGCCAGCTCCCGCAAGCCGTGAGGTGCCGTCATGACCACCCCGACGTTCTTCGTTACCCCCGGCTACGGTGACCGCCAGAGAACCCGGTTCCACTATTCGCAGGGCGTTCGCATCGGCAATCGCGTCGAGCTCTCGGGCCAGGGCGGCTGGAACGACGACTGGGTGTTTCCGGACACGATCGAGGAAGAAATCTCGCAGGCATTCAGGAATGTCGCGCGCACCCTCGCCGTCGTGGGCGCCGGGTGGGAGCATGTCATTCACGTCAATTCCTATCACGTCGGGCTGGATGGCCAGCAGGATGCCATCAACGCGGCGATGGTCTCCCAGTTCCGCGCCGTCATGCCGGATCATGCCCCGATCTGGACCTGCCTCGGCGTCGCGGCGCTCGGCGATCCGGCGATGCGCGTGGAGATTCGCGTCACCGCCATCCTCCCGGACTGACGCCGTCCCGACCATCGGCTCCAGCTCGCAACCCACGCAGAGACACCGAGGCCGCCATCGGATGATGGCGGCCTCGGTGTTCTCCCCTGTTTCCCCCGTTGGCGGAAACGTCATTGTCTGGATCGGGCGGACCGGCTCGGCCAGTCCCGCCCGGACGGTCGCTAGGCGACGCGGCCGGACTTGCCCATCGTGCGCAGGCAGCGGGTGCAGATGTTGACCTTCACCCCCACGCCGTCGATCACGAACTTCTTGCTCTGCACGTTCGGGCGGAAATCCCGGTTGGTGCGGCGCTTCGAGAAGCTCACATTGTTACCGAACGTCTTGGCCTTGCCGCAGATATCGCACTTGCCAGCCATCGGGCTGCCTCCCTTCGAATTGCTCCCTCACCGGCGACTCAGGGAAGCACCCGCCGGGGGGTTCCGCACGCGCAGCGAAGCATTGCTTGATCGTGTTGCATCGGGACGTGAAAGCGGCGCCGTCACAAGGACGACGCCTTCACAGCGAGAAATTCTACCACACGACGCATGGGGATACCATTCCATCAGACGCTCGACGGATCAGGCTTCCGGACGGATGCCGACGGGGCGGGCAGCGATCCGGGACGCATCGAGGATGCCCGAACGGTGGTCGGAACGACCGCTACACAAACACCAGATACGCGCCCAGGATGCCCGACATCACCGCAGCGATGCCCTTTCGATGCTCCTCGAATACGGCAAGTACCCGCACCACCGCCGCCTCGGTGGCCTCCGGTGCCCGCCGGTGCGCCAGGAGCGGAACCCACGCCGGAATGAACTGCACCACATTGAACCCGAGCAGCAGCAGAATCTGCCTCCCGGCCGTGAGATCCGACCGGAGCATCACGGCAATCGCCCCCAGATAGAAGGGGTTGGGCAGTCCCTGGATCATGCCGAACACCCCGGACATTCGCCGGGGGTCGCTGGTGAGGAATCGCCGGAGCCCGTCCGGAAGCCGGTTGATCACGGTCGCGAGCCTGTCCTGCTCCGGTTCCGGCATCTCGTCCAGCAGGGAAGGTTCCGGATTGGAGCGCGCGCTTCGGGCCGCGATCCAGTCGTCGAGACCGGAGGCCTTCACTCCGGCGTTCGCCAGCAGCACAACCCCGACCACCTTCATGATGGTCTGCGTGAGTCCTCCACCTCCTCCCGTGTCGACATCCTTCAGAATGAGGAGGATCGCCAGGCCTCCGGTGAGGCTAACGACCAGGGCGCACACGAGATAGGCGGACAGGAGCCGCATCGGCCTTGTCCGGGAAAGGATGAAGCCCGCCCCGGCGATCCGCGTCGGGTCCAGACATCCAGCGATCGCAAAGAAAACGATGCTCCAGATCATCGACCTTACCCGATCTTCGAGTGGGTAGCCCGGTCGTGCCGGGCTACGTTCCGGATA
>JBQCJS010000342.1:0-3655 GCA_051952485.1 Thermomicrobiales bacterium
ACCACCACCGCGACCGTCGCCACCATCACGATGCTGGAACTCGCCGGGTGCGTCTTCAGCTCCCGGAACGACTCCCAGCGGAAGGTGCCCACGGAGACCATGATCATCACGGCGATGAGGGCCGCCATGGGGATCTGCTTCACGAAGCCGCCCAGCACGACGATCAGGAAGAGCAGCAACACGCCCGCCGTGAAGGTCGAGAGGCGGCCCCGTCCGCCGGCCTTCGTGTTGATGACCGACTGGCCGATCATCGCGCAGCCACCCATGCCGCCCAGGAAACCGGTCGCGACATTCGCGATGCCCTGCCCGATGCTCTCCCGCCGCTTGCTGCTCGGCGTGTCGGTCATCTCATCGAGCAGGGAGGCCGTCAGCAGCGATTCGATCAGGCCGACCACCGCCAGGGCGAGCGCGGTCGGCACGATGATGCGGGCGCTCTCCAGGGTCAGCGGGATGTCCGGGATGAGGAACGACGGCAGGCTGGAGGGCAACGCCCCCATGTCACCGACCCGGCGCACGTCGAAATCGAAGGCGATCGCCGCCGCCGTGATCAGCGCGATCGAGACCAGCGGCGAGGGAATGACCGTCGTGACGCGCGGCAGGAGGTAGATGATCGCCAGCCCAACGCCCACCAGCACGTAGGTGAGGCCGGGCACCCCGGTGAGTTCCGGCAGCTGGGCCATGAAGATCAGGATGGCGAGCGCATTCACGAAGCCCGTCATCACCGACCGGGAGACGAAGACCATCAGGCGGTCCAGCCCGACGATGCCGAAGATGACCTGGAAGATGCCCGCCGCGATCGTCGTCGCGAAGAGATATTCGATCCCGTGGTCCTTCACGAGGTCCACGAAGAGGACCGCCATTGCGGCGGTCGCGGCGGAGATCATGCCGGGACGGCCGCCAGCGAAGGCGATGATGGTGGCGATCGAGTAGGAGGCGTAGAGGGCGACCTTCGGATCGACGCCGGCGATGACGGCGAAGGAGATCGCCTCCGGGATGAGCGCGAGCGCGACGAGCAGGCCGGAGATGAGGTCGCGGGGGATGTTCCCGAACCACTCGGCGCGGTATCTGGCGATGGACATGGGGGCGGGTTGGCTCCGGGGATGGGCGCGAAGGGGTCGCGACAGCAGTGTCGGCTGACCCTACCACATTGGGACGAACAGGCAAGCGCCCGCCCTATCGCTCCGCCTGCTCAGTCGCTATGATCGGGACGGGACCCAAGCCAATCCTGGACACTGCGTCACCGCCACCGCCACCGCAACCGCCACACAGGGGAACTCCATGCCCACGCCATCGCCTGCCTCCCGTCCCGCCCGCCTCTCCCGCCGCCAGCTCACCCAGGCGGCGACCCTCGCCGCCGGTGGCGCCGCCCTGACGGCCGGACCAGCCGGCACGATCACCCGGGCGGCCGCACAGGGCGCGACGCCAGAAGCGTCACGAGAAGCTTCACCGGACGCCTCGAGCTTCACCGCCGAAGAGCAGCTCCGCTTCATCGAGATCGTCGAGCGCGGCCTGGCGATGTCGGGCGCTCCCGCCGCGCTGGTCGGGGTGTGGGCGGGCGACCGCACCTGGCGGCACGCCGCCGGCACGGGCAACCTGCGCACCGCCTCGCCCGCCTCCGTGGACGACCACTGGCGGATCGCGAGCAACACGAAGACGTTCGTCGCGACGGTCGTGCTGCAACTGGTGGACGAGGGCGTGCTCTCGCTCGACGACACGCTGGAACCGCTGATCGCGGGCGTGGCGAACGGCGACCGCATCACGATCCGCCAGTTGCTGGGGATGACCGCCGGCATCTACGACTACGTCCGCGCGACCCCGATCGCGGTCGACTACGCGATCGACCCGAACCTGGCCTTCGTGCCGGAGGACGCGCTGGCGATCATCCGCGCGGGCGAGCCAGACTTCGCGCCGGGCGAGGGGCTGGCCTACTGCAATTCGAACTACGTGCTGCTGGGCTACATCGTGGAACTGGTGACGGGCAACCCGATCGAGGACGAGATCCAGACGCGCCTGCTGGATCCGCTGGGCCTGACGGGGACGAGCTTCCCACGCACCGCCGTGATGCCGGAACCCTTCGTCCACGGCTACAACGACCGCACCGCCGGGGGTGGCGAGCTGATCGACGCGAGCATCTCGAACCCGGATGTCGGCTGGGCGGCGGGGGCGATGATCTCCACGCTGGACGACCTGTATGTGTGGGTGACGGCGTTGACGGACGGGTCGCTGCTGAGCGCGGAGATGCAGGCGGAACGGTTGGCGTTCATGCCGATCAGCGAGGAACCGATCGCGATGGGCTACGGGCTGGGCATCCTGCATCTCGGGCCGCTGCAGGGGCACAACGGCGGGATCGTCGGCTACAGCTCGTGGATGCTGCGCGACCCGGAGACGGACACGACCATCGTGCTGGTGGGGACGCGCGGCGGGGAGAAGGGCGGCTACGGCGACGCGATCTTCTACGACCTGGCGCACGAGTTCTTCCCGGACCGCATCCCGACCTACGAGGCGCTGGTCGCCACCGCGATGGCCGCCGCCGACGCGGACGCTTCCGCGACGCCGGTTGCCTCGCCCGCGCCGTGAGCAGGAGAATAGCGCGTAAACACACCGCTGTCGGTATTGACATCGCGATATGGAACACGTATCATATACGAACTGGTGGGAAGCGGCACCATTCTGGACCTCCAGGAGGTGTTTATGCCATCAGACAATAAATACGCGAACACCGAAACGGCCGATTTTGCGGCTGGTCTCACTGTCGCAAAGTTCCATAGCGTACCTGCTCGAACAGCGTTCAAGAAACTCGACCAGATCGAAGCTGCCACTTCGCTAGGTGACCTGCGTGCACCTGCGAGTAACCGCTTCCATAGTCTGTCGGGTGATCGCAACGGTCAGTACAGCATTTCGATCAACATGAAATGGAGGATCGCCTTTGAGTGGTCTTCCGAACACAATTCCGCATTCAATATCGAGATTGTCGACTATCACTAGGATATAGAAGGCCGCTCCCCGCCCCTATACCTTAGAGAAGTCGAGCCGAAGGTAATGCGGAATCCTGAGAGGTAGTTCTATGACACGCCCTGCCATCCACCCCGGTGAGCATATTGCCGACGAACTGGACGCGCTGGGAATGTCGGCATCGCAGCTTGCCCGGGACCTCGACATTCCCGCCAATCGCCTCACCGAGATCATCCGGGGCCGGCGTGGCGTCTCCGCCGACACGGCCCTCCGCCTCGCCCGCTGGATGGGCACCTCGCCCCAGTTCTGGATGAACCTCCAGCGCAACTACGAACTCCGCCTCGCCGAGCAGGAGCACGGCGACGAGATTCGCGAGCGCGTCCGCCCGCGGACCGAGGCAGCCTGATCCCCAGCGTCGGCAAAGAGGCACCCGGATGGCAGAATCCTCTGCCATCCGGGTGTTCGCGTTTACGAGTTCTGCGCCGGAAGGACTCTTTCTCCACAGGAATGGAGCGGCGCACGCGGGATATCGGCCTTCGGCCGATGGGTCAGCCCCTTCGGCTCCGCTCAGGGCAGGCTTGCTGCGCCGCTACGGAGTGGTCGTGGGCAGCGACCGTTACCGCAACTGCGGCTCCCCGAAATCCTGGATGCGGACATGGAAGGGGATCGGGTTGTCCGCCTTGTCCTGCTCCCAGGTCGGGAG
>JBQCJS010000343.1:0-3942 GCA_051952485.1 Thermomicrobiales bacterium
AAAAGCGCAATTGCAATGCGTCGAGTCGCAGCGTAATGTAGGTATATGGGTGAAATGAATTCCAAATAAGCGAGGGGAATACTGCATATGGAGAAGTCGCAAGATCAAGACCGAGACCGCGTACAGGTCACGAAAGCCGTCTTCGACGGGCTGGAGATCATCAGGCAGTCAGGGGCGACGAACATGCTCGACCGCCTGGTCGTGCTCCAGTTGGCGCGGGAGTGGGGTTTCACCGCGACGGCTGACTGGATCGAACGCGTCGACGCCGCAACCTACGGTCGCCTGATCTTCCAGGGGCCCGAGATCATTGAGGAATCACTTGACGAGAAACTCGATCGGTTGGACCGGGAGTACGACGAGGAACGGCGGGGGTTCTGGGAAGGCATCGAGCCGTCACCAGCCGCAGCCCAGGAGGCGGACTCGTTAAGTCAGGACACGACCCCGGACCGTGCGTCGATGCGCAGCACGTTGGTCGAGCTTGGCAAGCGGGCATCCCTGGCGATGGCCGATTCCTACGAGACCGAGGAGATGGGCGTACTGATGGACGAATCGCTGCGCGCCAGCATCAACGCTGAACGTGTTGCCCTGATCAGCACCCTCATCGAAGCGTCCAACCTGGAGGACCAGCTCACCGAGTCGCTGCAGGAGGTCCAGCGTCGGATCGACAAGTTGACCTATCTCCTCGATCCCGAGAACCACTAGTGCCGCGATCGCTCCTGGTGGAGGACAACGCTTCCAGCGGGGGGGATAGCGCATCACGGGACGCGGTGCGCGTCCTGTGTGAACAGGCGGGACGCTCGTAGAATGCGGTGGACGCGGTGATGGGTTGCTCGCACCCCTTAGTGTGGAATGTCTTTGCTGAGCGAGTGAAGCTGACGGCATGTAACACAATAATCGCTGGGGCAAGCGGTGCTGGGCGTTTCTCAATCCATTCGGTCTCAGCGTCTATAGATCGTCCTCTTGATGCTATGCACGTCCAGAGAGTAAGAGTTACCTCCTAAATGCTGTGACTCAGATTCGCCACAGGCTACGACACAAGAAGGCTGCCGAATGGACGCATCCGATCAGGTCGACCCAACCATCGACGACACCAACCGCTTGATCCAAGCAGTGCATCGAGAGTTGCTTGCGCTGCGGGGGGCATTTGGCGAGCTCAACGAACAAAAATTCAGTCAGTATCCAACGCTCCGCACAGTCTGCGGAGGGAACGACCTCGCTGATGACTATCGTGTCTTCGAACGCGAGATGAAACGGATCGTAGATGAGGCGAACCGGGACGAGGCTGCGGCAGCCCTGTCAATTACCGCCCCGCAAGCGCTCATGCTGCGTCGCTTGTCGTATGTGGTCGAGCACTTTCCGAACGAGTCCGGCGAGGTACGGGACCAAAGGACCGGAAGGCGGTGGAGTGACCGCGGAATGCCCAATATCGCGACTGAGCTCGTTCACCTTGCCAAGCAAAAGGGCTGGCTCGGCAGAGAGAACTTAGCCCTCGAACTGTCTGGAACTCGGGAAGGCTTATGCTTGACCGTGTGGTACTATTTTTCTGAAGACCTCGACGGACAGCCGCCAGTCGTCAGCATTTGGAAGATAGTGGGAAGTGACGTTACCGAAGAATCGATCGACGTGGAGCGGAATCTGAGCGAATTCAAAACTGTTGAGGTCGAGTACAAAGGTCACCGCCTAGAGCAGTACCGCATCCAGATCGACCTGCCCGAGTCGCTCACCCGTTCCGAACAAACCGATGAGAACACGAGTGTCCTCATTTCGATTGATACGGTCGGCGCTCCGATGCGAACGCTCGTGTTCGCGGACGAAACCGATGTTGGGAATGACCTGAAAGTCGAGTTCTTTGTGTATCGAGAAATCGCGATGATTGAGGTGAGAAGGCGAGCGCCCGATCTCTTCGCGCGCGTCCTGGAGCTCCAACCAAGCTAAGAGTGTCAACCACAATCGCTAGATGAGGTTGCAGAAGAGGGAACAGCTGCCAAAGGCGGTGGGCGCCTGATGGATGTCGGAGCGACGATCGTGAGCGAGAATGCCCAGAGCGGGATCTTGCTGGCCGTATGCGATTGCGCGGCCGGGCGATCATCGACCGGGCGTTGTATCTCCCGGTCGAATGGGCGGAGGATGCGCACCGACGGGCGGAGGCCGGGGTACTGGACGCCGTTCCGCTTCCATCCTCGGTGTCCCCTCAATATTCCCCCAATCCCCGGGGATCGAGACTGCGATTGCCCTGGATGCCATCTTCTTGCATAGTGAGTGGTGGAGAGGAGGTTCAGAGTGGTTGACTCTTCGGCAACCTCATTGGCTGAGTCCTATACCGTTTGGTGCGATAGGGTCCTTTCGGCGCTGGCTGACTATGCGGCCAGTTCTTATTCGCATCATGTCCACCTGCAGTCATTCGCCTCAAGTTACCTTGATGGCGGTGGCGGCTACGGAGATGACGGGATCAACATCCTGCATGTCTGTCTGGACGTTCTCCGGGCCTTGGGCTGGATCCACGACTGGGGGACCAACATCACCTTTACGGTCAAACAGATCGAGGCATTGCGAGGGATCCGGGCGCGGTGGGATGCGCTTGCTGACATCAAACTGAACGACCGGCAACGGTACCTCCTGGAAGTCGTAGTGCGGAACTCGATTACTTTCGGCGAGAAGTCGATGGGGACCGATTTCGTCGACCTTGACGCGGTAACGACCGACCCCGATCTCATATCGTTATTTCCGACGATGACGGACGACCTAGCCGCAGAGGAGCTGGACGAGCTCGTCGATCGGCACCTCTGCGAAGCCCACAAGACCATGGACATGACGGAGTATCGTGCGACCTACGAGCGGGACGACGTGGATCAGCAAGACCCATGTTTTGGCCGATCGTGAAATCGATAAACTTCGTACTCAGGGCGAGCACGACCATCTCGACTACAAGCGGATGTACAAGCTCGATTCGCCATCGGACAAGGCAGAGTTCACTAAGGACGTTCTGAGTCTTGCCAACACCGGCGGGCCCGTCTCGAAGTTGCTGGTTGGGGTCGAGGACAACGGCAGCTTCACGATTCCATTGGATGCGGCCGAACACGCTCGGCTGCTGCGAAAGCTGGTGGACACCACGCTCCAAGCCATTGTGAGTGAGCGCACCGGCGTCGCCTCCTCGATTTTGGTACAGCACGGTGAACACCGAGAAGGGCCGTATGTGTTGATCACCATCACATCAAAAACCGCTGATCTCCCCTACCGGTTCTTCATCAGGCCCGCCGACGCAAAGCTGCCTGGGGCTTCGCAGAGTGGCGAGGTCTGGGTGAGACACGGCACATCGAAGCGGCTTGCGACAGCCGATGAGGTCGCGGCATTGGAAGAACGCGCGATTCTGTATCGATCACTGTTCCCTTAATGAGGCACACAAACGTCTGCTGGCGTTTTGTGCTGTGACGATTGCAAGGTTCATAGGCCGCGTTGATCCGCATTTGGTGGCTCATGTCGATGCGGCAGACAGGAGAGTCGTGGATTCTTCCGGTCCGCCCTGCCTGAGCATGGATGTATATCAGTCCCTACGCTTGAATGTAGCGTTGAAGGAGATAGTCGATCGTGTGGCTTTCGTTGATGGCGTCGTGGGGGATAAGTGCGTAGTGCCGAAACTTCCCGCCGACCGATTCCGTGTATTTGCTCGCCTCGCGATACCACGCGATTGCAGCATCCCTCTTGGCAAGAACTACGGGGTCATCGAGCATATCGGCCCGCTTGGTGTCGAGGATCACGATATGGTCGTCCAGCTCGGCAACGAAATCTGGCTGGTAGCGAAGATGATCGAGGCCATCACGAAAGTAGATCTCGAACTGATCACGGGGCGGTCGAAGCCACTTATGGCTCTCACGGTCGAGGATGATCACCAGTAGACGCTCCGGGTTCGAGTCGAACTTCTGGACGGGGTGCAGGCACCGGAAG
>JBQCJS010000344.1:0-6988 GCA_051952485.1 Thermomicrobiales bacterium
TTGGCTTCCCCGAGGTGTTGCAGGCGCAGCGTCGTCTCGATCCAGAACGCGCGGGGAATCGCTGTCGGCACCGGGGCGAAATGCAGGCGGTTCGCCGAGAATCGCTGGCCCGGCGCGTAGCTGAAGACCCGGTAGATCCAGTCGTAGTTCGGCTCGAAGGTGCGCCCATCGTCCCACATCGGCACGTGCCGCATGCCGTAGGCGCACCCCGGGAGGGCATCGGTCAGGAGGAAGCGGCGAAGGTCGGTGCCGTCCCGCTCGTCCATCCGCTCGTCGGCGTCGATGGAGATGATCCACTCCGGGTTCAGGGCATCGGCAGCCTGCAGCAGCCGGTTCCGGTTCGCGGAGTCGTCCCACGTCGTGTAGTCCTCGCGCCGGGGATTCCGCAGGAGGACCTTGACCAGCGGATGGGCCTCCAGGATGCGAGCAGTCCGGTCGGTACTCCCATCGTCCAGCGCCACCACCGCGTCGCAGACCCGTTCGATGGAGGCGAAATACCCCTCCAGGTCCGCCTCGGCGTTCCGCACCGGCAGCAATGCGACGATCGGATAGGCATCGGTCGGCTCAGGTCCGGTCGACACGTGGTCCCCTTCCTGCAAGAATGCGTGTCAAGATCGGCAGATACCCCGCTTGTCCCCTATGGTATCATTAGGGAAGTGTTGGACGACTCCGCACCCAATGGAGGGTTTCATGAGCAAGCCAGTGAACGTCACCGATAGCACCTACCAGCAGGAAGTCATCGATTCCGACAAGCCCGTTCTCGTCGATTTCTGGGCGCCGTGGTGCGGCCCGTGTCGCGTCGTCGGCCCGATCCTCGAGGAGATCGCCGCCGAGGACGCGGAGCGCATCAAGATCGTGAAGGTCAACGTCGACGAGAACCAGCAGTACGCGGGCCAGCTCGGCGTCTTCAACATCCCGACGATGGTGCTCTACAAGAACGGCCAGCCGGTCGAGAAGGTGATCGGCTCCATGCCGAAGCAGGCCATCAAGGCCAAGCTGGAGCCCTACCTGGGCTGATCCGCCCCTCGCCACCTCCCGTCCGCACCATGGGCCGGAGCGCATGCGCCCCGGCCCATGGTCATGCCTGCGTATTCCCGCCGCCTCCACTGGTCGAATGGGCCGCCGATTCCAGGACCTCCGGCGGCGCCAGTCCCTCCAGCTCCCGCCGCAGGTCCTCGAGGTCGGCGAACTCGCGGTAGACGGACGCGAAGCGGATGTACGCCACGCCGTCGACCTCCTTCAGCCCGCGCAACGCCAGCTCACCGATCGTCTCGGATGCCACCTCGCGCGTGCCCTGGGCCATCAGTTTCGCCTCGATCGACGCCACCAGCGCATCGAGCGTTTCCTCGCTCACAGGCCGCTTGGTGAGCGCCACGCGCAGCTTCGCCCGCAGCTTGTCGGGATTGAACTCCTCGCGGCGCCCGTCCTTCTTCACGACCGAGAGCGCGACCGTCTCGATCCGCTCGTAGGTCGTGAATCGCTGGTGGCACTTGATGCACTCGCGCCGCCGGCGGATCGCGGCGCCGTCGCTCAGTTCCCGGCTGTCGATCACCCTGGAGTCGCGGGCTCCGCAGAATGGGCATTGCATCTCGCTCGACTCCCCTCGATGAACGGAAATCGGGCCGCGATTCGCGCGACCCGATGTCCTCGGTACCTGGCCGGGCTCCGATGCTACCGCTCGCGCAGGAACCGGATGATGGACGATTCGTTCTCCCAGTCGTCATCCGGGTAAGCGGGTGCTGGCGCCTGCGGCTGCCGGCTCGGTGCCTGCTGCTGACGCGGCGCGACGTCACGGACCGACCCGCCAAGGTTGCGGACCGAGAAGGGATCGATCGCTCCCCGCTCGTCGAACCCGGTGGCGATCAGCGTGATCATCACGCCCTCGCCCAACGACTCGTCGATCGAGGTCCCGTAGATGATCTCGGCATCCTCGTCGGCGGCGGCGCGGATCACCTCGGCGGCCTCGCTCGTCTCGAACAGGGTGAGGTTGTTGCCACCGCTGATGTTGTAGAGCACGCCGCGGGCGCCCTGGATGTTCATCTCCAGCAGCGGGCTCTCGATGGCCTCCCGCGCGGCGTTCACGCAGCGGTCGGCCCCCTCGCCGTAGCCGATCGCCATGAGCGCCGACCCGGCGTCCTTCATGATCGTCTTCACGTCGGCGAAGTCGAGATTGATCACGCCCGGCTTGGTGATGAGGTCGGAGATGCCGGCGATACCCTGCCGCAGGACATCGTCCGCGATCTGGAATGCCTCGGTCACGGTTGTCTTCGGTTCCACCATGTGCAGGAGGCGCTCGTTCGGAATCGTGATCAGCGCATCGACGGTCTCCTTCAGGAGCGCGATGCCCTCTTCCGCCGACTTGCGGCGGCGACCACCCTCGAACTCGAACGGCTTGGTGACCACGGCAACGGTCAGGGCGCCAGCCGCCTTCGCCAGCCGCGCGATGGTCGGCGAGGCGCCGGTTCCGGTGCCTCCACCCATGCCCGCCGCGATGAAGATCATGTCGCAGTCGCGCATCACCTCGGCGAGGCTCTCGGCGCTCTCCTCGGCGGCGCGCTCCCCGATTTCGGGGCGGCCACCCGCGCCGAGCCCCTTCGTCAGCTTGTCGCCGATGCGGATGGCGATGGACGCCTCGCTGGTCATGAGCGCCTGGGCGTCCGTGTTCACGGCCACGAACTCGATGCCCTCGACCCCGGATCGCACCATGCGATTAATCGCATTGCCACCGGCGCCGCCGACGCCAATCACCTTGATGCGGGCGAATGCCTGCGCGAAGGTATCGCCGCCGCTCCATCGCGAGGCCGGGACGGGGGCGGAACCCGGTGCGTCCGTCATTGGATCGAGCCCTTCCGGCGTCGATCGCTGGGAAGCTCCGGTTTGCTGCACGCCAGGCACACGCTGTTGCGGGTTCCTGGGCGGATTCTGTCCGCGGGATTGCATCGTCCGTCCACCATCCACCTTGTACGTATCCCGGTGCGGTCCTCCGGGAGACCCTGATCCACGAGCGCCGGGCCCATGGCCTCGATCGGGACCTGCGTCCCGAATCTGCCTGTGCGCGATGTCATCCGTTCCGGCGGGAAGGCTGGTTGCGACCGAACGTACACCGGCGGGCATCGTGCACACCGGAACGCCGAGCCGCCTTCTCCCCCAGAAGCAGACTCATCAATCTGGCAGAGTATATCATGCAGGTCCGCCACACCGGCTTGCCGCCATACCCTGCGATCCGAATGCGCCCGCGAGCCTCGTGATGCGCTTATGTCACCCCGCCATCGGACCGTCGGTCAGCGGTGCCCGTCCCGGCTGCGCTCCACCCCGAGCTGCACGAGACGGTCCACGAGGTCCGCCAGCGGTACGCCGCTCGCCTCCCAGAGCATCGGGTACATGCTGATAGAGGTGAAACCGGGGATCGTGTTCACCTCGTTGATGAACACCCGGTCCGTCTCCTTCTCCAGGAAGAAGTCGACCCGCGCCAGCCCGGCCAGGTCCAGCGCCTGGAACGCCGCGATCGCCAGCTCCTGCATGTAGGCCAGCACCTCGCGGTCGATGCGGGCCGGGATGATCAGCTGGGCGTCATCGTCGATGTACTTCGCGTTGTAGTCGTAGAACTCGCCCGCCGGCACGACCTCGCCCGCCACGGAGACGATCGGATCGTCGTTGCCCAGCACGGCCAGCTCGATCTCCCGCGCGTCCACGCCCTGCTCGATCACCAGCTTGCGGTCGAACCGCGACGCCTCCCGCAGGGCATCGTGCAACTCGACGGGGTTCCGCGCCTTGCCGACCCCCACGCTGGACCCCATGTTCGCCGGCTTCACGAAACAGGGATACCCCAGCCGCTCCCCGACCAGCTGCTCGATCGCCTCCTGGTCCCGTTCCCAGTCGCGGCGAAGCACCTGGACCCACGGCACCTGCGGCAAGCCCGCCTGCGTCAGCAGGTTCTTGGTCACCGCCTTGTCCATCGCCACCGCCGAACCGAGCACGCCGGACCCGATGTACGGCACACCGGCGAGCTCCAGCATCCCTTGGACCGTGCCATCCTCGCCCTTCGGCCCGTGCAGCGCCGGGAAGACGATATCAACCGTCTCCGTGAGTCCCGCGGGCAGGCCGCTGCCCCCCACTTCCACCGCCACGACGTCCGTCGATGACCCGGTATCGACATCTTCGCCCGGGTCGTCTCCGGCCTTCAGCGCGAACATCGGCGAGATCGACTGCAACGCCTTCAGCGGATCGCCGTTCGCCACCCACTGCCCTTCGCGCGTGATCCCGACCGGCACGACCTCGTAGCGATCCGAGTCGAGCGCGTCCATGATCGTCTGCGCCGACCGCAGCGACACATCATGCTCGTCGGACTGGCCACCGAACAGGACAGCGACGCGCACCTTGCGCGACATCGAGGGGTTGGACGTTCCATCGGTCATGGGGAGATTGATCCTTCGCGTGGATGAGTGTGTGATCGGGTAGGTGGGAAGGTCTGCGTTCAGGCGCCGTCGGTATGCTCGCCAACGCGCTCGATCTCGGGGTGCAGCTCCACGCCGAAGCGATCGAACACCACGGACCGGGCGTGCTGGATCAGCGCCCAGGCGTCGGCCGCCGTGCCGCCGCCGGTGTTGACCACCCAGTTGGCATGTTTCGGCGAGAGCTGCATCGCCCCGAGGGTGAATCCCTTCAGCCCTGCCTGTTCGATCAGGCGGCCGGCGTAGTCGCCGGGGGGATTCGCGAACGTCGAGCCGGAGCAGGCACCGGTCGGCTGGGTGCGCTTCCGGAAATCGGCGTGCTCGTCCGCCAGGTGCACCAGCTTCGCCGGATCGTCCTTCGGCAGCAGGAAGGTGGAGCGCAGGATCGTCCACGGCCGGGGCCGGTCGGCCACCTTGATCCGGGTCCGCCGGTACCCCGCTTCCAGCCACGAGGCCGGCACGCGCACCGTACTGCCGTCGGCGTGCAACAGCTCGATCCCGACGAGATGGTCCTTCAGTTCGGTCCCATGCGCGCCGGCATTGTTCACCGTCGCGCCGCCGATCTGGCCGGGCAGCCCGACGCCCCAGTCCATCCCGGACCACCCCTGCTCCGCGCAGTAGCGTCCGACCCAGGAGAGCGGCGCCTGCGCGCCGACCGTCACCCGCACGCGATCGTCCTCTTCTTCCCACGTCAGGAGACCGGCCGCCCGTTCGCCCGGCGTCCGCGCCACGATCACGAGGCCACGGATGCCGCCGTCGCCCACGAGCAGGTTGCTTCCACCGCCGATGACCGTCACCGGCAACCCTTCACCCGCAGCCCATTGCATGGCAACCACCATGTCGTCGGGCTCCTGCACCCGCACGAGGAAGTCCGCCGGACCGCCAATCCGCATGGTGGTGTAGAGCGACATCGCTGCGCCGGGTTGCACCTTGAGCTGCTCGTGACCCGGAATCAGGATCGCCGCAGGCTTCGCCGCGCGGGCGCCGGCTGCACGCGGGCGCCTCGGCGCCTGGCCGGCGGTGTCGGGCGCGCCGCTCTCGTCGGAACGGGCCGCTGTTCGCTGCTTCAGCAGGGCCATCAGCTCCGAGCCAACGGTCGTGATATCCCCCGCACCGAGCGTGAGGACGACATCACCCGACCCCGCGACCTCGGCCAGCTTGCGGGCGGCGTCCCCTGGCCGCGCCACCTGGTGTGCCGGGGTCGTCAGCCGCGCATAGACATCGGCCGACGAGACCCCGAAGACATCCGGCTCGCCGGACGGGTAGACCTCCAGCAACACGACCTCGTCCGCCAGGCTCAGCGACGAGGCGAATTCCTCCAGCAGGAGCCTGGTCCGGCTGTAGGTGTGCGGCTGGAAGGCGACGATCACCTTCCGGTTCGCGAATCGTTCGCGGGCGGCCTGGAGTGTCGCGCGGATCTCGTCGGGATGGTGGGCGTAATCGTCCACGATGTCGATGCCGTCGTAGGTGCCCTTGTGTTCGAACCGGCGTCCCACGCCGGTGAACCCGCCGAGCGCCGGCAAGGCATCCTCCGGCGCGAACCCGAGTGCCTCCAGGGCGATTGCGCCAGCGACGGTGTTGCGGACGTTGTGCTGACCCGCGACGCTCGGCGTCACCGGCAAGGTCCTCCCGTCCGGCAAGGTCACCGAACCGCCCCGCTCGCCATAGCTGATCCGCCAGTCGGCATCCTCCGACGATCCGAAGGTCACGATCGTGAACGGCAGCTCCCCGCGTGCCTTCACGGCCGCGAGGACGCGCTGCGATCCGGCATCGTCGGCCGGGATCACCAGCCGTCCGCCAGGGAGGATGCCCCCGGTGAACTCGACGAATGCCTCGTCTTAGTCAGCCTGCGTCGGGTAGACGTCAGGATGGTCGTAGCTGACGGAGGTGATGATCGCCACTTCGGGCCGCAGCCACAGGAATGCCCGCGCGAACTCGTCCGCCTCGACCGGCATGCACGGGCCGTTTCCCGGCGCGGCATTCAGGCCGGTCTCCGCGAGGACCGCCCCGATCGCGTAGCTCGGATCGCCGCCGAGCGCGCGCAGGGCTGACGTGATCATCCCGGTCGTGGTCGACTTGCCGTGGCTGCCCGCGACGGCGACAGACCGGCGCGCGTTCGCCAGCATCGCGAGCATCAGCCCCCGCTGGACGTGCATCGCGCCAGCCGCCCGGGCCGCCTCGATCTCCGTCCGCGCGTTCTCCTCGGCGCGGGGCGTCGTCACCAGGATGTCGGCCAGCGAGGCGAAGGTGGGATCGTCGTGCCCGATCACGATGTCGGCGCCAAGCTCCTGCAACGCAGCCGTCACCTCGCTGGCAGCGGCATCGGACCCGGTGATCCGGTAGCCCCAGGAGAGGAGGATGCGCGCCAACCCGCTCATCCCGATCCCGCCGATCCCGATGAAGTGGACCGTCGCGGGGGGAGGTGGCAGGTGCAGATTCGTTGCATCGGTGGGAGCGGTGATCCTGGCAGCCATGGTCGTTACTCGCGTTCCTTTGTCTCCGGAGTGGTCGATACCCGTTGGATCATCCAGACTGAC
>JBQCJS010000345.1:0-3480 GCA_051952485.1 Thermomicrobiales bacterium
CGTCAGGGTCGGCAGCGGAAGGTCGTGCAGGGCGCACCCGGCCTGGACGGCTTCCGCGATCGCCTGCGCCCACTGGGTCGCCGGCAGCGGCTCGTCCGCCTCCCCGTAGGCAATGCCGAACCCGCCTCCAGGCGAGAGGTGCTCCATCGTCACGCCATGCGTGTCCTGCATCGCCCTCGCGAAGGCGAGAAGCTCCGCGATCGCATCCAGCGTCGCCTGGGCGTCGAAGAGCTGAGAGCCGACGTGGGCGTGAAAGCCCGCCAGCCGAATGCCCGGGATGGCCAGCGCCCGCCGGACGGCTTCCTCCGCCTGGCCGCTGGTGATCGGGAAGCCGAACTTGGAGTCCGCGACGCCGGTGCTGATCTTGGCGTGGGTGTGGACGTCGACGCCGGGGTTCAGGCGCAGGAGGATCGTCTGGGGAGTCGGAAGGTCCGCGGCCAGCTCGGCCAGCAGGTCGAGCTCGTGCAGGTTGTCCACGACGATCTTGCCGATCCCGGCTTCCATCGCCTGCCGAAGCTCGTCGCGGGACTTGTTGTTGCCGTGCAGGCTCATCTCGGCGGCCGGTATCCCGGCGTGGAGGCCGACAAAGAGCTCGCCACCGGAGACGACATCCAGCCCCAGCCCTTCCTCGTGCAGGACGTGCAGGAGCGCCGTATTGAGGAAGGCCTTCCCGGCGAAGACAACCCGCGACCGGGGATACGCCGCCGAGAACGCGTCCCGGAATGCCCGCGCGTTCCCGCGCAGCGTCGCTTCGTCATAGAGGTAGACGGGCGTGCCGTAGGTCGCGGCGATCTCCGGCAGGGGCACGCCACCGATCGTGAGGACGCCCGCGTCCGTGCGTGCGGTCGTGTTTGGCCAGACAGAAGGGATCGCGGCGGTCGGACTGGATGCGGTCATGCGGGCCTCATGGCGTGGGAGCGGCGCGGTCGATGCTGGAGGGGATTGTAGAGCGATCGGCGCGAGCGTGGAACGGGTCCGGTTGTCCCCGAACCGGAGGCGTGGCACCATGCACCGGCGGACCGATGGCGCGGGATTGGGGATCGAGGATCATGGCGGACGAGACGACGGGCGTAGCGGAGGCCCAGGCCAGCGAGGAGGACGGGCGGCGCGGACTGCTGCTCGGGGCGGCCGCGTATGGCATGTGGGGCGTCTTCCCGATCTACTTTCACCTGCTCTCCCCCGCCGGGTCGCTGGAGATCCTGGGGCAGCGCATCGTCTGGTCGATGGTCTTCTGCTCGCTCGCCTGGCTGGTGATCCGGGACGTGCGGTGGGTGCGGGACCTCCTGCACTCCCCGCGTCGCCTCGCGCTCCTGACCGTCGCTGCCTACATCCTGGCGATCAACTGGGGCGTCTACATCTACGCCGTCGTTGCCGACAATGTGGTCGAAGCGTCGCTCGGATACTTCATCAATCCGCTGGTGCTGGTGGTGATGGGCGTCGTCCTGCTCCACGAACGGCTGCGCCCCTTGCAGTGGGTGGCGGTCGGGCTGGGGACCGTGGCGGTTGTCATCATGGCGGTCGATTACGGGCGACCGCCGTGGATCGCCCTCACCCTCGCCTTCTCCTTCGCGATCTACGGCTTCATCAAGAAGCTCGTCGGCGGCCAGATCGGCGCGCTGGAGAGCATGACGACCGAGACCGCCGTGCTCGCACCGCTCGCCCTGGTGCTGGTCGTCTGGCTGGAGGCGTCCGGGCGGGGGACGTTCACGCAGGATGCGCCCTGGCACGGCCTGATGCTGGTCGGCACCGGGATCATCACGCCGTTGCCGCTGGTCTGCTTCGCGGCGGCGGCCCGGCGGGTGCCGCTGACGACGATGGGCTTGCTCCAGTTCGTCGCGCCGGTCCTCCAGCTCATCTGCGGGGTGTTCGTCTTCGGGGAACACGTGCCAGTCGTGCGCTGGATCGGGTTCGCGATCGTGTGGCTGGCGCTGGTGATGCTGACAATCGACTCCGTGCGGCACATCAGGAGTCGATCGCGGGTCCCGGAAATCGCGCTCGCCGAAGCGGGCGCGGCCTCCTGAGCGAACCGACCGTACCAATTGCGACTTTGCCTGCGTGTCGGGCCGCCACGAAGGCCGCAGCGCGACAGGCCATCCACCCCGCAATCGGACGGAGTGGCACGCGGTGCCGTCGAACCACTTCGCAGGGCGGGCTCTTCTCCCTTCCTGCCGCTGCTCGTCCCGCTGCTATACTTGAACGCGTTGGGCGAGACTCGCCATGACACGGCGTCTCCGGACAGCGTGGGGATTGAACGCAGGCGTGATGTTCCACCGAACGCAGTGACGATGCACCATACCCGGGCCTGAGGCCGCATCGCGAGCGCAGGACCCGTGGCAACCGCCGGATCGCCCCGATCCCGACGGCGTCTCCCCGTGCGACCCACTCGACGTTCCGCGCCTCATGCGCATCACCCTGCTACGGATAGATCCCCATGGCTGCATCCACCATCCTCACCGTCAACAACCTCTCCAAGATGTTCATCACGGAGACCATCTTCTCCGGCGTCTCCTTCCAGGTGATGGAGCGCGAGAAGGTCGCACTCGTCGGCGTCAACGGCGCCGGCAAGTCGACCATCCTCCGCATCCTCGCGGGAGTCGAGTACGCCAATTCCGGCGAGATCATCAAGGCCAGCGGCCTGCGCATGACCTATCTCTCGCAGGAAGCCCGCTTCACCAGCAACGGCACCGTGCTCGACGAGGCGCGGGAGGCGTTCAAGCCGATTCTCGAGGCCGGCGAACGCATGCGGGAGATCGAGCGGGAGATGGAGACCGCCGAGGACCTCGATGCCCTGCTCGAGGAATACGACCGGCTCCAGACCCGCTTCGAACTCGGTGGCGGCTATGACATCGAACATCGGACCGAGGCCGTGCTCCAGGGCCTCGGGTTCACGGAGGCTGATTTCAACGATCCCGTCGATCGCCTGAGTGGCGGCCAGAAGACCCGCGTGGCGCTGGCGAAGGCGCTGCTCGAATCGCCGGACCTCCTGCTGCTGGACGAGCCGACGAACCACCTCGATCTCGAGATGATCGAGTGGCTGGAAACCTTCCTCCGCACCTGGAACGGCGCCTGCCTCATCGTCTCCCACGACCGCTACTTCCTCGACCGCGTCACCACGCGCACGATGGAGCTCTCCTTCGGCCGGCTGGAGGACTACCCCGCGCCGTACGCCAAGTACCTCCCCATGCGGGCCGAGCGCATGGAACGCTGGCGCAAGGAATACGAGGAGCAGCAGGAGTACATCGCGCGGACGGAAGAGTTCATCCGCAAGTACGGCGCGGGCCAGAGGTATCGCGAGGCACGCGGCCGGCAGAAGCAGCTGGATCGGCTGGAGCGCATCCCCCGGCCGCAGGAGCACGACCGGATTCACCTCCGGCTCGGCAGCCCTGTCCGGTCCGGCCGCATGGTGCTCTCCTCCACGACGATGCAGATCGGGTATCAGGACCCCGGTGGTCCCGAGGTCTTCATCAACACCCCGGAGCT
>JBQCJS010000346.1:0-2229 GCA_051952485.1 Thermomicrobiales bacterium
GTAGTCACCGGAGACACGAATATCTTGGTGGGCATGAAGGTTGCCCTCGCGTACGCCGGGGCGCGGCTTGTGGACGCCTATGCTGACGAGTTCAAGCTGTAGACGCTGAAGCCCGGGATGATCCGCGGCATCAAGTCGGAGGGCATGGTCTGCTCCGAGAAGGAACTCGGGATGTCCGAGGAGCACGAGGGCATCCTCGTCCTGCCGGACGACGCCCCGGTCGGCGTTCCGCTTGCCGAGTACCTCGGCGATTCCGTGATAGAGTTCGAGATCACGCCGAACCTCGTCCACGCCTTCTCCATCCTCGGCATCGCGCGGGAGGCCGGCGCGATCACCGGCCTGCCAGTGAAGCAGCCGGAGGTCGTTGCACTCGATCCGGCGCAAGCGGTCGATTCCCTCGTTACGGTCGAGGATGCGACCCTCTGCCCACGCTACCACGCCATCGTGATCGACGGGGTGCACGTCGGCCCGTCGCCGGACTGGCTCGCACGACGCCTGCGCGATGCCGGCATCCGGCCCATCTCGAACATCGTGGACGTCACGAATTACGTCATGCTCGAACTCGGGCAACCGCTTCACGCCTTCGACCTCGGCACGATCGCGTCCGGCACCATCGTCGTGCGGTCGTCCGTCGCCGGAGAGCAACTCGAAACCCTCGACCATCAGGTGCGTGACCTGCCGGAGGGATCGCTCCTGATCACCGATGGCGGCCGTCCGGTCGGCCTCGCCGGGATCATGGGTGGCGTCAATTCGGAGATCGCCGACGACACCACCAGCATCCTGCTGGAATCGGCGAACTTCGACATGAAGCGCATCCGCCGCACCTCGCGCGCGCTGAAGCTGCGCACCGATGCCTCCGCCCGCTTCGAGCGAGGCCTCGATCCGGAACTGAGTGGCCTCGCCAACGCCCGCGCCGCGAAGCTGATCCAGGACCTCTGCCCTGGCGCGACGATCCGCTCCTGGCAGGATGTCTACCCGAACCCGGTGCAACCACGCTCCATCACGATGCCGTTCGCCCAGATCGAGCGCCTCGTCGGGATGCCGATCCCGGCGGAGGACGCCCTGGCGATCCTGACCCGCCTGGGCTTCACCCCGGACCTCACCGACGGCACGCTGAGCGTGCAGGTTCCCTCCTGGCGCACCGACGTGACGCTGCCGCAGGACGTGATCGAGGAAGTCGCTCGCATCCACGGCTACGACCAGCTCCCGGCGACGCTCATCACCGGCACCACGCCGCTGGTGGAACGCGATCCGGTCTTCCTGCTGGAGCGCCACATCCGCCGTACCCTCGTCGCCTCCGGGGCGTTCGAGGCGCGGACCTATGTCACGATCGCGGACGACGACGCGGCGCGGTGGTCCGACCCGGAGACCGGTGGCCTCGTGCACGTCGTGGAACCGGCGAATCGCGTGCGGCTACGCAACCCGATCCAGGCCGAGAAGCCAATCCTCCGCACGTCCATCATTCCTGCCCTGATCGACGCGACGGCGGAGAACCTGAAGCACGAGCGGACCGTCCGCCTCTTCGAGATCGGGCACGTCTATCTCGGGACAGCGCCGGATGCCCTCCCGGACGAGCCGTCCACGCTCGGCCTCGTCTTCGCCGGGCAGCGGGAGGCGTTCGATCGCTTCCACCCCCGCGCCGAGACATCCGACCAGCTCGACTACTTCGACATGAAGGGCGCAGTCGACGCGATCCTTGCCCGTCACCAGCACCCGCCCCTGACGTGGTCGCGGCTGGAGCACCCCGCCTTGCATCCGGGACGTGCTGCCGCGGCGACGCTGCCGACCGGCGAGCGGCTGCTGGTCCTCGGCGAGGTGCGACCGGACATCGCGGCCGAATTCGGGATCGAGGGCACCCGCCTGACGATCGCGGAGCTGGACATCCAGCTCCTGCACACGCTCCAGGATGCTCGCGCCTCGGGCCCGGTGACGGTCGACAAGTTCCTCCCGGCGGAACAGGACTTCGCGATCGTGGTCGATGCCGACCGCCCGGCGGAGGAAGTCGAACGGGCGCTGCGCTACGGCGCCGGTCCGCTCGTGACCGGAGTGACGCTCTTCGATGTCTTCGCCGGTCCGCGGCTCGGCGAGCACAAGAAGAGCCTCGCCTACCGCGTCACCTTCACCGCACCGGATCGCGCCCTGACCGACAACGAGCTGGAGAAGGTGCGCAAGAAGATCGAGAAGACGCTGAAGCAGCAGGTGGAGGGCGTGCTCCGTGCCTGACCCCGC
>JBQCJS010000347.1:0-2413 GCA_051952485.1 Thermomicrobiales bacterium
TCTCGACGGCGATGGTCGCGGCGACATCGGAGCGGGTGGGCAGCGAGCCTGCGCGCGCCTCGATCAGCTGGCCCTCGGCGCTGGTCAGGGCCAGCAGCAACGCCTTCGCGGCCGGGATGTCGCGGCAAGCGCGGGTGATGGCGAAGCTGTGCGATCCGGAGTAGATGAAGCGTCCGGCGGGGCCGGCGGGGTAGAGGCTGCAGACGATATCGCCCGCCGCGGCGGAGATCGCCGGATCGTCGAGCAGGGGCAGGGAGCCTGGCCAGTCCCCGACCATCCCCACCTCGCCGCGCAGGAATGCCTGTGTCACGTCGCCGAAGTCCCAGTCCAGCATGTCGGGAGGCGTCACCCGGCGCACGGCGACCAGGTCATGAAGGTACGTAAGGGCGGATATCGCCGCATCGCCCGTGAAATCGAGCCGTCCGTCGTCCGTCACCAGCTGGCCTCCGAAGGCGGTCATCAGTTCGAAGAACTCCCCGAACAGGCCGGACGGCGCGCAGCAGAAGGCGTAGCCGTAGCGCCCGGCGGTGGGATCGGTGAGGCGTGTCGCCGTCTCCGCCAACTCGGTCCACGTCGTTGGCGGCCCGACCCCCGCCGCATCCAGCCAGGAGCGGCGGGAGACCAGCAACCGGGTGTCCGTGTTGCGGGGAAGCTGGAGCAGCCGCCCATGCATCCGGGAGAGCGCCATCGGAATCGGCTTGAACGGCGCGATCTCGTCCGCCGTCAGCACGTCGTCCAGGGGCAGGATGCCGTCCGCCTGCGACGGCGCGTACTTGATGTGCGTCGATACAAGGTCGAAGTCACCGATGCGTTCCGCGAGGAGCGCGTTCAGTGCCGCGTGGCCTGGCGTGCCCGTCACTTCGACCGCGATGCCGGTGCGGGCAGTGAAGGCCGGGAGCAGGGCGTAGAGGGGCGTGGACTCCGGATCGCCCAGCAGGGCCACCCGGAGCGGGGACGACGACGGACGATCGGCGGTGGCGGCGGGGGATGTGCTCATGGGGCGGCTCTCAAGCTAGGGGCGCGAATGGAGGGCGGCCCCAATGTGGCTCGCCCTCGTGACTGGCAGGCCGCTGCGTTCAGCTTGCCAGGTGCAGCTTCACGACCGTGATCGTCGGATCGATCAGCTGCGCTGGCACCGTGATCCGCAGCAGTCCACCCTCCAGCTCCCCGCCGTGGTGGTCCATCTCCAGCGGCTGCCCGGTTGCGAGGATCGACGCGCCGACGACCTTCCCTTCCATCCCGCGCACGCGGATGACATCGCCATTCGCCGGCCCGAGCAGGAAGAGGTAGATGGCGCTGCCATCGTTGGCGCCGGTGGACGGGCCGTAGAACTGCCCCGGCGCCAGGCCGGGACCGGCTTCGAGGATGGATTCGCCGTTCTTCGCCATCCAGTCCGCGATCACCTGCCAGCGGGAGGCGAACTCCGGCGGGATCACGCCTTCTGGCGTCGGGCCGACGTTCAGGAGCAGGTTGCCGCCCTTGGAGGTGATCTCGGCGAGGGAGGCGATCAGCTCGATCGAGGACTTGTAGGCCCGGTCGGCCCCGTTGTACGCCCATGTCTCGTTGATGGTGAGGCAGGTCTCCCAGGCGTAGTCCGGCGGCGTGACCGGGACGTGCTGTTCCGGCGTGACGTAATCCGCATACTCGTCCGACCCGATCCGGTTGTTCACCACGCAGCCGGGTTGCAGCGCGTGGATCATCGCCTCCAGCTCGGCCGTCTTCCATTCCTCCGGGGTGTGCTCCCAGTGCCCGTCGAACCAGAGGAGGTCGATCTGCCCGAAGCCGGTCAGCAACTCCCGCACCTGCCCGTGCATGAAGGCGAGATAGCGTTCCCAGCGGGCCGGGTCCTCCGCGATCGTGCGGGGCGATCCGGGGGTGTAGCCCGATTCGGCGCGGCGATGGCGGCCACCGTCGGATTCCGAGAGTTCGAAGGGATAGTCCGGGTGGTGCCAGTCGCAGAGGGAGAAGTAGAAGCCGACCTTCAGCCCGGCGGCGCGGCAGGCCTCGACGTACGGCGTGATGAAGTCGCGCCCGGCCTTGCGATGGACCGAGGAGTAGTCGGAAAGCTGGGTGTCCCAGAGGGCGTAGCCGTCGTGGTGCTTGGTGGTGAGCACCATGTAGCGGGCGCCGGCATCCTTCGCGAGCGTGGCCCACTGCACCGGATCGAAGTCCTGCGGGTCGAAGACATCGGCCATCGCCTCGTACTCCGCCCACGGCACCGTCCCGCGAAAGAGCGGCCAGGACGCCTCGATGCTCCGGGTGGAGTAGGGACCCCAGTGGATGAACATCCCGAGGTGATCGTCGCGGAAGGCCGCGATCCGGGCTTCCTTCGCGGAGGTCGTGGGTGTGTCGACGGACATGAAGGGAGCATCTCCTGTGATGGGTGGATGGTGGCAGGCGGCATCGCCTGTCG
>JBQCJS010000348.1:0-3302 GCA_051952485.1 Thermomicrobiales bacterium
CCACCCACGCCACGATCTGCGTCCAGTTCACCGCCGCCGGGATCGCCACGATGAAGATGCCGCCCAGGACGGCGATCCTGGCTTCCAGCGCCATGCGCGGCTCCCGGCTCCACGTCAGCATCGCTCGTCGCGCGGAGGCCCCCAGCGGCGTATCCGGCAACCGGCGTTGCAGCCACGACGGGTTCGAGATCCGGCCTGCTGCCCGTCGCTGGCGCACCTCCAGGCGGGTCCCCACCTGCAGCGACCACGCCCAGGCGAGCAGGGCGATGATGCACGCCAGGCCGAGGAGATAGGCCACCATCGAGGGCCAGTGGTGGGCATCGGAAGCGGTGATCGCGTTGATGCCCCAGCTCGCCGGGGACATCTCCAGCGCCCGCTGCATCCCGTACGGCAGGTCCCGCGAGAGGAAGGCGAACGGATCGTCGAGGAGCCGGTGATCTTCCGCCAGCGCGGCCGGAATCACCCAGCCGACCAGCGAGAGGGCGATCACGATCGCGTATTGCAGCGCCGCGAACTCCAGCCCGAACCGGGTGAGGAGCGCCTGGCTGGTGACCCCGATCACGATGCGGGAGAGCAAGACGGCCATCGCCAGGTGGAGGAGCATCGCCAGCGTGCCGACCAGCGCGGCAACCGGTCCCAGCCGCGCGCCGAAGACCGGCAGCGCCAGGAAGGCGAGCAACGTCACCAGCGGTCCCATGCCCACGAAGAGCGTGGCGAGCAGCCCGTTCGCCAATCGTCGCGGCGCGATCGGCAACAGGGCGAGGTGCTCCGGCATCAGGGGCTCGTCGGCCCCGGCGCCGGTCTGGATCGGCGCCAGCACCCAGCCCAGCGTCCAGCCGCCGATCGCCATCATCAAGAGGGCAGCGGTCTTCTCCGTGCTGCCCGCCCGGTAGGTCCCGAGCAGGATGGTGACGATCGCCAGCGCCAGCCCGACCGCGGACCGCCAGTTGGCGATCGGGCGCGGGGCGTGACGCAACACGGCCAGCTTCATGCGGATCAGCGTGTCGAGCACCGGGACCTCCGGAGATACGGATGGATCGCGTTCACGGCGCTGGCTCGCCGTCCAGCCAGGCGAGATCGATCGCCTCGGCCGGGCGACCGCTGACGAGTTCCACGAAGGCGTCCTCCAGCGAGCGGCCACCGCGCACGGCGTCCAGCGGACCGGCCGCCGCGACCACGCCCTTGTCGATGATCGCGACGTGATCGCACATCTGCTCCACCAGCGCCATCACATGCGACGAGAGGACGACCGAGCCACCCGAGGCGACAAAACGCTGGAGGATGAGCTTGATCGTGGCGGCGGAGACGGGATCGACCGCCTCTAGGGGCTCATCCAGGATCAGCAGGCTGGGCGCATGCAGCAGCGCCGTCGCCAGCACGATCTTCTTGCGCATCCCGGCCGAGTACTCCGCGATCAGCGTCCGTTCCGCCCCCAGGAGGCCGAGCACATCCAGCAGGTCCTGCGTGCGAGCCCGCACGGCCTCCTCGGACAGGCCGCGCAACTGGCCGAGGTAGGTCAGCAACTCGCGGCCGGTGAGGCGTTCGGGCATCACCATGCCGTCCGGCATCACGCCGACCAGCGCCTTCGCCTCCAGGGGCTGCTCCCAGACATCGACACCGAAGATGCGGGAGCTTCCGGTATCGGGGCGCAGCAGCCCGACCGCCATCGAGATCGTGGTGGTCTTCCCGGCGCCGTTCGGCCCGACCAGGCCGTAGAAGGAGCCGACCGGTACCGTGAGGCTGACCTCCTGCACGGCGACCTTCTCGCCGAATCGCTTGGACAAGCCGCGCAGGGCCATGGCCGGGATCGGCGGCTGGCCCACCTCCGCGAGGGAAGGGCGCTCTGCCGGGTCCAGCGTGCCGGGCGCGTATTCCTGCGTGATGGTGTGCATGATGGGCGATTCCTTCGCGGAAACCGGGGACGGATCACCGGTCCTCCCGGGAATATCGTCTGGCTCAGGTCGTCGTGGTCGTGGTTGTGGCCGCGATCGGTGGCGATTCGGAGGCTGCGGCCTGCCGCGCCCGGAACCGCCGGATGCGGGTGACGTTGCCGCATCCGCTGGCGCTGCAGAACCGGCGGCTGCCGTTCTTCGTGGTATCGAGGAAGAGCGTCCGGCATTCGGGCGCGGCGCACCTCCTGATCCGCGTCACCCCGTGGTCGCCAAGGACCTCCCGCGCCGATGCCACGACGGGCCGCAGCACCGCGTCCAGGTCGCGGTCCCGCCCTGGCGCGGTGCGGCTCACCAGCCGGCCGTCCACGACGGCCAGTTCCTGGGCCTGTTGCAGGAGTCGGACCTCCGCATCGAGCGTTTCCAGCGCGTCGGATGACGGCTCCTCGCCATCCAGCATCGCGGTCACGAGCCCGTGGAGCGCCTCACGCAAGGCCACGGCGCGGCGGCGGACGGCGGCAGCGCCCCGGCCGTCCTTGCGGGCGGTTCGGCGCAGGCTCTCCGCCTGCGCCTCCTCCACGAGGCCGGCCATCTCCGCCCAGGCGAGCAGGTTGGCATACCCCGGGGCGAGATCGTCCCACGCCGGTAGCGCACCGGGCGCCTCTGGCGTGCGGTCGACGGTGTTGATGAAATCGAGGAAGCAGGCGCCGCCACGAAGCGGGCGGATCGCGGTGCTCGCGATAGGTCCGTTGGTGGCGACGCTGGAACGAGGCATGGATGTCCTCCGGTGAAACGCGCGATCGTCCTGTTGCCTAGTACACCACGCGACCGCATGCTTCGTCATCACCGGCATCGGGGGAATGCCTCTACCGGTTGGCCTCCCCCTCACCGTGTGCCGCATCCATCGCGTCCGCGAAGGCCGCCATCGAGGGGAAGGTCCAGTCGGGAACGACATCGACGGGTGGTGGCGGTGTCGCCCCGAACCCCTCCCGGGCGCCCCGCCGGTCGATCCAGACCGTCGGCAAGCCCTTCGCCTTCGCTGGAACGTGATCGTGGAAGAGGCTCTGCGCGACATGCAGGAGCCGCCCCGGCGCGACGCCGAGGTCGCCGATATGCGCGAGCAGGTAATCGAAGTTGCGGGCGCTCGGCTTGTAGGCGCCGATGTCCTGCGCGGTGTAGACGGCATCGAAGGTGACGCCGAGCCGGGCGTTGCTGCCCGCGAACGAGGCGCGATCGACGTTCGAGAGGATGATGAGCCTGACGTGCTTCTGGAGGCGGGCGAGGGCATCCGCCGAATCGGGGAACGCCGGCCACTCCGGCACCGAGGCGCCGACGGCGGCCGCCAGCTCGTCAGGGACGGCGATGCCATAAGCGTCGCCGGTCCGGCGGACCGCGGCGGCGATCACATCCGGA
>JBQCJS010000349.1:0-9315 GCA_051952485.1 Thermomicrobiales bacterium
CGAGGGACGAGGAAATGACGATACCGACGCTTTCGGACCAGCAGCGCCGCGCGCTGGGCCGCCTGATCTGGGAGCACATCGACGGCGTGACCGGGAATGTCCAGACCCTGCTGCACGCGATCAATCGCGACGTCGTCTGCGGCGTGCGGGTGGTCGCCACGCAGGAATGGGAGCGGGCGAACTCGGCGCTGCGGGTCGTGCAGGATCTGGCGAGGCAGCTGGAGGAGAGCGCCTCGGGTGTCAGCACCGATCATCTCCCCCTGCGCGGCCAGGTCCGGGAGCTGGCGGCGACGATCGAACGCCTCGCGCCGACTCCCGCTGCCGCAGCTACAGCCACAACCGCAACCGCCACGCGGACGCCGATCTGCTGATCCGGCTCACAGCTCACGGCCATTGCCGAGCCCCCAGGATGTATTCCTCCTGGGGGCTCGGTGCGTGTCGTGGGCTAACGGACCCGGCGCGGGCGCACACCCCGGACCGCAGCTGCCAGGCCAAGCACGGTCATCGTCGCGGCCACCACCAGGAGCCAGGCGGAACCGGCTGCCGCCGGGCCGGAACCGGCTCCGGTGTTCGGCAGGGACGCCACAACGGGAGGCATGGTGGTGGACGCGGACGCGGTGGGGCGGGGCGTCGTTGCAGGCTGTGTCGCGGGCGGGGAAGGCGGTGTGGTGGTTGTGGCCGTGGTTGTGGCCGTGGTTGTGGGGTGGGGAAGGACGAAGGTGACGGTGGTGGTTTCGTCCGGCTGCACGCGGACCGGCTGCGTGAGCAGGACCGTCCCCTGTGCATCCCGGATCGACGCCGTGTAGGAACCGGGCGCGATCCCGCCGAACGTCACCCCCGAACCGCTCGGTAGCCGCAACGCCACGGGCTGCGCCGACGCCAGCATGCCGAGCGGCTGGCAATCGTCATCGAGGCAGGCGGAGAGGCCGTCTGGCAGGTCGCTTCCATCCGCCGTTTCCACCCGCACGATCACCGCCCCGGCCGCGACGGTCGCCGTCGCGGTTGCCGTCGGCACAGATGTGGCCGTGGCGGTACGCGTCGGTTCGACCGTTGGCGTCCTGGTGGCCGTCGCCGTCTCAGTGGCCGTTGGCGGGGTCGTGGCCGTGGCCGTTTCGGTCGGGGTCATCGTCGCCGTCGCTGTTGGCTCAGTCGTAGCCGTGCGCGTCGGCTCATCGGTCGGCATCGCGGTCGCGGTTTCGGTCGGGGTCATCGTCGCCGTCGCCGTTGCGGTTGGCGTCGTGGTGATCGTGGCCGTTGCGATTGGCGTCCGGGTCGGCGGCGTGGTGATCGTGGGCGTGG
The DNA here is from genome assembly GCA_051952485.1 of Thermomicrobiales bacterium. GTDB lineage: Bacteria > Chloroflexota > Chloroflexia > Thermomicrobiales > UBA6265 > JASGDN01. The sequence goes on from JBQCJS010000349.1 coordinate 1,300, forward strand.
CCGTTGGCTCGATCGTCGCCGTGGCGGTCGCTGTTGGCTCCTCAGTCGCCGTGGCCGTAGCCGTCGCCGTCGCCGGCCACACAGCGGTCACCGTCAGGCACGCCGTCTGGCGGGTGGGATCGTCCGCCAGGTAGCCCCGGAAGGAGCGCACGGTCGGCGCGTCGAGCGAGAAGCGGTACGGCCCCTCGATCGGGCCGTAGTCCTCGCCGCTGCAATCCGCGGTCAGGTAGCGACTGATGAAGGTCCCTTCATCCGGCACGACGAAGACGCGTTCCAGCACATCGACCACGATCGACGTCCGCTCACCATTGAGCGTGAAGCCGGGAGGATCGGCCGGAGTCGCGGTGAGCGTGGCTGTCGGCGTCTCCGTCGGGGTGTCGGTGGCCGTCGCGGTCGCCGTACTGGTCGGGATCTCCGTGGCCGTGGCCGTGGCCGTCGCGGTGGCTGTCGGCTCAGTCGTCGCCGTGGCAGTGGCAGTGGCGGTTGCGGTTACGGTCGGACTCGCCGTCGGGGAGGAGGTCGGCGAGGACTGCATGGTCGCAGTGGCCGTCGCAGGTGGCGTCGGAGAGGGCGCCAGCCAAGTGACCGTGATGCAGGCGCTTTCTGCGTCCGGCATCTCGGGATCATAGGCCTGGAAGGACGTCTGGCCCGGTTGGCTCCAGGAGAAATAGTTGCCGCTCGGCACCGATCCCAACGGAGACCCGTTGCACGCCCCGCCCAACCAGATCCCGACCGGCAAGCCGGAGGGGTCAGTTGTGAGCAGGATTTGCGCATTGACCAGCCAGGTGAACGAGCTGGTCATCCCATGCACCCACAGCGTGATGGGCGTGGCCGTGGCTGTCGCCGTGGCAGTGGGAGTTGGTGATGCGGTGGCCGTGGCGGTGGCGATAGCAGTGGCTGTCGCGGTGGGCGATGGGAAGGTGGTTGGCGAGCACTGCACGTATTGCGTGATGGCGGATGCACCGTTGATCGTGAGCACGACGTTCCAGCTCGGGGGCCAGGTGATGGACTGGTTCGCCGTGTAGCGCATCGTGCCGCTGAGCGGGCTGCCCGACGAAGAGCCGATCGAGGACGGCGTGAAGGCCGTATCGGGGTCGCCACGATCGTTCTGCGGCACGAGGCTCCACGCGATCTCCGGGTAATCCCCGAGGTCCACGGCATAGGAGAGGTCCAGCTGGCGGTCGCTCGCGTAGCTGCCGCAGGAGACGGTGAACGTGGGCACCCTGGGGGTTGATGTCGCGGTGGCCGTGAGGGTGGGCGTATGCGTTGCGGTCGCCGGCGGGGTTGCCGTGGCGGGAGGCGTGCAGGTCACGGTCGTGCTCGCCCGTGTGGTGCCATCGACCATGAGCGAGCCCCAGAGCGTGATCGGCCCCGTGATCGCCGTCTTCGACCGGAACGTCGCCGATTCGGTGCTCGAACCGCTGCCGTTCACGAGAAACGGATAGAAGTCCGTTCCCTCGGTCGCCACCAGGAATGCCCACTCCTGATCGCCGAAGACTCCCGGATCGATGGTGTAGGTGAACGTCAGGTTCTGCGCGCTCACGAAGCTGCCGCAGGCGATGGCGACCGTCGGTGGGCCCGGCGTCGGCGTGGTGGTGGCCGTGGGAGGCGTGGTGACCGTCGGCGTGGGCGCCGCCCAGGTGATGGTGTAGCAGGCGCTGGTACGGGTCGGAATGTCCGGATCGAATGCCCGGTAGGACATCGTCGTGGCCACAGATGCGCGCGCTTCATAGCCATCGGTGGCCGTTGACGAGTTTCCCGAGCAGCTCGCGCCGTACCAGCTTCTGATCCACAGCCGCGAAGGGGAGGTTGTCAGGCGGACCCCCGTGGCGATGGGAACCGTCTTCGATGCGGCGACCCCATCGAGCAGGAGGTCGATCGGGCCGGGCGTGGGGGTGACGGTCGCGGTCGGCGGTGCCAGCCAGGTCACGGTCAGGCAGACACTGGTCCGCGAGCTATCGTACGCATCGACCGACTGGTACGACTCGGAGGCCGCGACATTGCTGGAGATCGTGAACGGCGTCAGGGCGAGCATGGACGAGGTAGCCGGTCCGGAGCAACTCCCGTTCAGCCACCGCCGGAGCCAGCCGCCACTCGGCGGCACGCTGACCGAGACCGTCGTTCCGGCCGGGACCGTCTTCGATTCCGACACCCCGTCGATCGCGATGCCGAGGGGCGGCGGCGGGGTGGGGGTCACCGTGGGCGTCCGGGTCGCGGTGGCGGTGGGCGTACTGGTGGCGGTGGGCGTCGTGGTGGGGGTCACGGTTGGCGTGCTGGTGGGTGCGGCGGTTGGCTGGAACCAGGTGATCGTGAGGCAGGGGCTGACATCCCACGGTTTGTCGGGATCGAACGCCTTGAAGGACATCATCATGGGCATGGTGCCGTCGATTGGCGGATTGGACGCATTGCTGGACAGGAAGGTGGTGACAGGCGCGCCCCCACAGATCGAGCCAACCCACATGGAGACCGACATGCGGTCGGGACTCGTCGTGAGGGTCACGCCAGTCCCCACCGGCACCGATTTCGACGCCGCGACGCCGTCCAGCTGCATCGTGACGACGCCGGGTGTCGCAGTCAGCGAGATGGTGGCCGTGGGGCCGCCGCCCCACAGGACCGTGCGGCAGGGACTCACCACCGCAGGGTTCGCCGGATCGAACGCCTGGAACGAGATCACCCCCAACGTACTCAGGCTGATCGGGCTGTAATCGGGCACGGTCCCACTCGATCGCCCTCCGCATCCCCACGAACCCTCCCAGGCACGGATGACCATCCCGGAGGGGCTCGTGGTCAACATCACCGAGCTTCCCGGCAGCACGGTCTTCGATTCGGGGCTTCCATCCACCAGCAGATCGAGACTCGGAGCCGTGTTCGTCCAGGTGATGGTCAGGCAAGCGCTCTGGCGCCCCTCCTCGGGGAGCACCGTCCGCACCGAGAGCGAAGTTGCGCTCTCCCGCTGAATCGGGACAGTTCCCGAAATGAGCAACTGATAATCGGGCGTACCCTGGCAGGAACCGCCATTCCACATGAAGAGGGGAACGAGATCCGGGGATGCCGAGAGCTGCACCGACGCCCCCACGGGCACCGTCTTCGACGCCCCCACGCCATCCAGGTAGAGGCCAAGCGTCCCCTGGGGCGTAGCAGTCGGAACGGGGGTAGCAGCGCCCCAGGACACGGTGAGGCAGGGGCTGACCGTGGACGGGTTTGCCGGATCGAACGCCTGGAAGGCCAGAATCCCGGCAGTGGGCAGGCTGATCGGGGAAGAATCGGACGCGACCTCGAACACATTGCCGGTACAGTCCGTCCCCATGCGGGCGTTGATCGACATTCCGGGAGGATTCGTTGTCAAAAGCACCGTACTGCCGATCGTCGTCCGCTTCGATGCCGCCACGCCATCGAGCAGGAGACCGACCGTGCCAGCGGAGGGCACGGTCGGCGTCGGTGTCGGACTGCCCCAGGTCACTGTCAGGCAAGGGCTGGGCTCGATCTGGCCGTCCGGAAAGGTTGCCTGGATCGAAATCGACGTGGGGGTATTCATGACAAACGGCAACTGGGGGATCATCATGCTGGCGTAGGGATCGCCATCGCAGGAGGATGCATACCAGTAGTTCATGATCGCGACAGGTGGCCAGATCGAGACCTGCACCGTTGTCCCGACCGCCACGGTCTTCGACGCCGCAACGCCATCGATCAGCAGGGACATCGCATCCGCACCGCTGAAGACCGTCGAGGCGACAGTGGGCACCGCCGTGGGTGGGGCGATCGTCTCCGCCTCGCTCGTCGGCACAGCCTCAGCGGGCAGATCCGTTCCTGTGGGCACGGCCTCGACCGGTGTCTCCACCACGACCGGAACATCCTCCGTCGCCACGGGGATCGTCTCGACAGCGGGCTCCGTCACTGCGGGGAGGTCGTCCACCGGCGGCTCGGTCGCGTCCGGAGCGTCCGGGGTTTCCACCTCCGGCGAGGAGACCGGCTGCGCCAGCGCAGTGGTCCAGCCATCCGCCAGGGGCGGAACCACCATCGCCATCACGAGCAGCACCAGCAGGATGCCTGTCCAGACCCGATGTCCTGACCTGACCATCGATCTTCCCCCACGGCCAAACGAGTTAGTTACTCACTAACCCGATCATAGCAGGAAGACCGGGTCGGGGGAATATGCCGGGCCAGGAGGAAATCGTCGCCAGGCGCTCGCCCAGGCGTGCCACACGTCCGCGCGGTTGACAGCGTAGCGCTCCGCCCGCTAGCATCCACGCACAATCCAGGTGGCGATGGGGTTCGCCATGAACCGCACCGAACGGTGCTGATGACTCCTCGCGCGATTCGCGCCGGAGTACCCGCATACCCACTCCGGCTCGCCAGGAGTGGTTTCTTCATGCACCCCCATCCCAGCCCATCTTCCCTGCCCCATCACCTCGCGACCACACGTACGACGACCTCGACGGAGGCGGTGCGACGATGACCTACATCTGGATCGGGCTCGGGGCGGCGCTCGGGGCGAACCTGCGCTACCTCGTCGGGCGGCTGATGGCGGAGTGGCTGGGGGTGGGCTTTCCCTGGGGCACGTTGACGATCAACGTCACGGGATCGTTCCTGATCGGCGTCATCGCGACGCTGCTGGGCGAACGCCTGGACGTCGGGCCGGAATGGCGGCTCTTCCTGGTCGTCGGGGTGCTCGGCGGCTACACCACCTTCAGCACCTTCTCGCTGGACGCCATCAACCTCATGAGCGCCGACCGCTGGCTGGCCGGGATCGCCTACATCCTCGGCAGCGTCCTGCTCGGGCTGGCGGCATGCGTCCTCGGCATCATGCTCGTCCGCTCGGATCTCTTCGGCTGAGGACCGGGACCATCCTGCACGCCGGCTCAGCCCGTCGCGGTGGCAGTCGGTTTCGGGTCGCGGGCCGATCCCGTGCCCGCCTCGTCCTCGATCACCTCCGAGGCCGCCTGCCGCGCCGCGATCTCCGGCGGAGTCACGATCTCGCGCAGGCGGGGAACCTGCGGCCAGATCAGCGCGATCGCCGGCACCACGAGCAGCGTCCCGATTCCGCCGAGGATCACGGCGCCGGTCGCCCCGAAGATCGCGGCGGCCACCCCCGATTCGAATTCGCCGAACTCGTTGGACATGCCGATGAAGAGGTAGTGGATGGAGCCGACCCGCCCGCGCATGTCATCCGGGGTGAAGCGCAGTTCCAGCGTCGTGCGGATGACCACGCTGATCGAATCGAACGCGCCGATCAGGAAGAGCGCCAGCAGGGAGAGCGGCATCCAGGTCGAGAGGCCGAAGAGGATCGTCGCCAGGCCGAAGCCGGCCACCGTCGCCAGCAAGGTGACGCCGGCGCGCCGGAACTCGCCCTTGTGCGCGACGGCGAAGGACATCAGGATCGCGCCGATCGCCACCGAGGCCCGCATCACGCCCAGCCCGGTCGCGCCGACGTGGAGGATGTCCTCCGCGAAGATCGGCAGGAGGGCCGTCGCGCCACCGAGCAGCACGGCGACCATGTCCAGCGTGATCGCCGCCAGCAGGACCTTGGAATCCGCGATGAAGCGGAACCCGGCGAAGAGCGATTCGCGCGTCACCGGCTCGGTCGACTTGTGGATCGGGCGCGGGTGCAACCGGCTGTAGAAGAGGGCCGCGAGGAAGAGCATCACCGCCGTCGCGGCGTAGACGGGCGCTTCCTCCCCCAGGGCCGCGACCGCGAATCCGCCCAGCACCGGCCCCAGCACAGAAGCGAACTGGCTGACGCTGCTGCCCCAGGCGGAGGCGTTGCCATACTCCCGCGCCGGCACGACGGCCGCCAGCAGGGTTCCCTGTGTGGGGCTGTTGAAGACGCGGCCGATGCCGATCAGGAAGAGGCAGGCGTAGATCACCCACAGGGGGCCGTGCGCCCAGGAAAGCAGCGCGAGGATGGCCGCCGCCGTCGCGTTCAGGCTCGTGGCGACGACCGCGATCCGCTGGTGGTCGTGGCGATCGACGTATTGCCCGGCGGGGAGGGCGAGGACGACGTTCGGGATGATCTGGACGAGCCCGACGAGGCCGAGCGCGAGCGCGGAATCGGTGCGCAGGTAGAGCTCGTAGCCCACGATCACGCTCAGGATCGAGCGGGAGAGGGAGCCGAGGAAGTTGCCGGAGACGAAGAGGCGGAAATCGAGGTGGCGAAGCGCGGCGTAGGCGTCGTGGGAGCTGTCGGCGGGATGCCCGCCGCCGGGGTGGGAATTGGACGACACAGGAACTCTCGATCGCGGATGGAAAGACGGCAGGAGGGTCAGGCGGTACGTCCCGACGCGCTCGACCACGACACCGTCGTCCGGCCGATCGGGGATCACGATTCCGCGACGATCCTATCCGCAAACCCCGCGCCGGGAAAGGCCCGGTTCCCGTGACGAAGGGTCAGTCCAGCGACGCGGCGGGTGCTGTCGCCTGCTGCATCCAGCTCGCCACCAGGACCTCGTCGATCTCGTCGGGGCGCGAGAACTTCCGCGTCGCCATGCGTGGCCCGGACTCCAGCGTGCCGGAGTCGTCCGCCACCGCCGGAGTGCCATCGGGCGGACGGTTCCAGATCATCAGCGTCACCCAGCGCGGAAAGGCCTTGAACCCGACAACCGGGGTCTTGCCGTCCAGCCAGACGGGCTGCGCCTGCCAGAGCCGGCCTTCCAGCCCGACGACGTTGGTCTCGATCAGGTCGGTCAGGCGCTCGGCGACCTCCCGCAGATCGCCGTCGATGGCCGCGGTGTATTCGCTGATCGTCGTTGGTTTCGCCATGGATTATGGTGCTCCTTGTCTGGCACTCGCCCGTCTGCTCAGCCGAGAAGGAACCCGGAGATCGCGGCTCCCAGCGCATCATCCGCCGGACCGTGATCCTGCCCCTCCAGAATCTCCAGCCGCGCATCCGGCAGCCGCTCGACCAGCTGGCGCGCACCCGTCCGCATGTACTCGCCGCTCGCGCCGCCAGCCATCACCAGCACGGGAACCGTCACCCGGCGCCACGGCTCGGCGGCCAACGGCCTGCCGGACATCGTATCGCCCATGATCCGGCCATCGTACGACAGCGTGTGCGCAACTCCGGCCATCGGGTCCAGATGACCCGCCGCCCGCATCCCGTCCACCATGTCTTCCGGCATGCCGACCGCCGCCGTCATGAAGTAGGCAACGGCATCCACCCGCTTCCCCTCGGCGATCAGCGTTTCCAGATGGGCGACATAGTCGTCCGACAGTGGCGCATGGCCATCGTCCACGATGAACGGTGGCTCATAGACCGCCAGTTTCGCCATCGGCACGCCGTGCGCAGCCGCGCGGAGCGCCAGCACCGCACCGGACGAATGCCCGAGCACAGCGGCTGGCGTTCCGGCGTGGGCGATCACCGCCGCCAGATCCTCGATCTCGCGCTCGACGGCATAGGGCGCGGTATCGCCGCTGTCTTCCCGGCCGCGCCGGTCGTAGGCATGAACCGTGAAGCGATCGCTCACCGACGCCGCGAAGCCTGCCTCCGCGCCTTTCGTCACCATTGCCCCCGAGCAGATCACGAGCGATGGATGGGCTCCGTCACCGTAGCGATCGACGGCGATCGGGGTGCCATCGCGGGAGGAAACGACGGTCGTCACGGGGGCTGGGGCAGGGAGAATCTCGGTCATCGAAGGTCCTTCGCAGATTCGGCGTCGACAGGTCCATAGCCCCAGTCTGCATCCTGGAGACCGTCTTCGCTTCTCATCACTTGCGGACCAATGCCCTTCAGCGGGTAGCAGCGCGGTCCGCCTTCCGGCGCATCCTGCCCACCGCTGCATCCAGGGTCGAAGCGAACTTGCTGCGCTCCTTCTGCCCGAAGGCGGAGGGACCGCCTGTCGCGATGCCGACCGACCGCAGGTGCGCGTTCAGGTCGCGCGCGGCCAGGGCATCGCCGATCCGGGTCGGGCTGTAGACGCCGCCCCGGAAATCCAGCGCGTCCACTCCCACGTCGATCGCCCGCGCCGCGAGGGGGATATCCGCCGTCAGCACGAGGTCGCCGGGCACGATGTGCTCGGCGAT
>JBQCJS010000350.1:0-2460 GCA_051952485.1 Thermomicrobiales bacterium
GCCTGGGAGATTCGCATCATCGCTGGCGAGGAGGAGGCCCGCCTCACCTTTCTCGGCCTCCGCGACGATCTTCCCGCTGGCGGACGGGCCACCATCGTGGACATTGGCGGCGGCAGCACCGAGATCATCGCGGCCGATGTTGGCGCGGTCGATCAGGCATTCTCGATACCCATCGGGTCGGGACGGGTCGCGGATCGATGGTTCCACCGCGATCCTCCGGGCAAGGAATCGCTGCGCCTGGCGGAGGAGGACGCGCGCACGTTTCTCGCCGACCATGCTGCACTGCTGGCCGGACGTGGCGGCACGGCGCTCTTCTCCGGGGGGAATGGACAGTTCCTGGAGGGGATGCGCGCGCACTACGGCTTCGGGGAGGTTCTCGACGTGGAGGCGATCCGGGGCGTACTCGCACGGCTGGCGGACGAGCCGGCGGAAACCGTGGCGTCCGTGCTGGGCATCCAGCACGAGCGGGCGATGGTCCTCCCGGCCGGGGTTGCGATTGCCCTCGCGGCTGCGGAAGCGATCGCGCCGGACGCAGTGCGGGCCGTGCCCAGTGGCATCCGGATCGGGCTCCTGCGGGATTTCATCGACCATGAGGGGTTCGGTTTACTGGCGTGACCGCACTCCAGTGGTATCCGCGATGGCGGCTGGCGGCCGTGCAGGAGCGATCGTGCCCCGTAGGGGCGAGCTTCGCCATGGTTGCCGCGGGGGGTGATCGCCCAGGATCGTCGGCGCCACCGAGGCGATCACAAGGATCGTCCCTACACGCGAGCCCTGTGGACTCGTGGCTATCGTTTCGGGTGTGGCTGTAGACACCAGTCGCCCCGGCGAATGCATTCGCCGGGGCGACTGGTCAAGGATTCCGGTCCGGCTCGCCGTAGCGCCGGACCTTCCTAGTCGGTCAGCTTCTTGAAGAAACCGGAGACCTTGTCCTTGACGTCCTCGAGGCCTTCCTTGAGGTCGTCGGCGAATCCTTCGGCCTTGGCCTTCGTATCGTCGGCGAGGTCGCTCGCGTGATCCTTGACGTCGTCCGCAGCGTTCTCGGCCCGCGCCTCAGCGTTGCCGAGGTGCTCCTGGGCGGTACCCTTGATCTCGTCGACCTTGCCCTCGGCTTCGAGCTTGTGATCGTCGAGGAGGTCCCCCGCCGTCTGTTTCACGTTGCCCTCGACCTGGTTCACCACGCCTTCGACCTGTTCCTTGTCGACCACGGTTCCCTCCAGTGCACGATTGGGATGCGCGATGTCGCATCCACGATCCAGGGACAAGGCACGCGATGTCCAGACGCGAGCCGCTGAGCGGACGGCCTCCGGCACATACCGTGCATTACCAGTATGCAGGCAAATCGCGTCTCTGGCACCCCTAACGCATACGCAAAACGGAGCATTCCAGTCACAGCTTTTCTCAAGAGAGGGATGGGCGATGCGAATTCTCGTCACGGGAGGAACGGGTTTCGTCGGAAGTCGGATCGTCGAACGGCTGAAGGACGCGCACGAGGTCGTCCTTCTGCAACGTGCCGGGGCCGCAAAGCCGGTGCCGGCCGGTGTGACCATCCTGGCGGGAGACGTGACCGATCCCGTCTCGCTCTCGGGAGCGCTGGCGGGGTTCGACGCGGTCGTCCACCTCGTCGCCATCATCGAGGAGCACGGCGATGCCACCTTCGATGGCGTCATCCGGCGGGGTACCGAGAACGTGGTCGCCGCTGCGCGGGCGGGCGGGGTGCCCCGCTTCGTCCACATGAGCGCGCTCGGGGCGCGCGACGACCCTGCCTATCCCTATCACCAGGCCAAGTGGCGGGCGGAACAGGCGGTGCAGGAATCGGGACTCGACTGGACGATCTTCCGGCCGTCGGTGATCTTCGGAAAGGGCGATGGCTTCGTCACCGTGCTTGCGAACGTGGTGCGGACGTTCCCGATCACACCCATCGCCGGTTCCGGCGAGGCGCGCTTCCAGCCCGTGCAGGTGGATGACGTGGCCGACTGCTTCGTGCGGGCGGTGAACGATCCTGGCGCGACGAGCGGGCAGACGTTCGAGCTCGGGGGCGGCAAGCAGTACACCTACGATGCCATGATCGACGCGATCGCCCGCCACGAGGGCATCAGCCGGCCACGGGTTCATGTGCCGCTCGGACTGATGAAGACCGTAGTGGCGCTCTCGGCGCCGCTTCCCAGGGCCATCCGTCCTCCGGTCACTTCAGAACAGTTGAAGATGCTGTCGCTGGACAACACCGCTGAACACTCGGCGACGGGAGAGCTGATCGGCCGCGAACCGATCGCGCCGGAGGATGGGATCGACTACCTCTAGCGGTGGCGAAGTGTCCGTCCGGGACGCCGGGGCACGAGGTGTCTGGCCTCGCCGGCGAAGTGATGCGTCCCTTTCCGTCAGTGCTTCGGTTGCCGGACTGGTCCCGTGGTGTGCCACCCGGATTGCCAGTCCAGACATTGCCAAATCGTGGATAATTGCCAG
>JBQCJS010000351.1:0-4856 GCA_051952485.1 Thermomicrobiales bacterium
CGGTCTGTTCCGCCTCGACCTCCGGCACGAAGAGCAGCAGGGATTGCGGCTCGGCGGCTAGCGTGGTAGTGACGGTGTCGGCGGGAGCATCGGCGTCCGGCAGGAGGACGCTTGCCTCGACCGCGGATTCCGGATCGGCGGCGGGCAGGCGCAGGCGGATGGCCTGCTGGAGTCCGCCGCCGACCGGGTTCTCCCGAAAGAGCGGGACGTTGCTGATCCGGATGGACCCGGCCGGCGTGTCCAGCAGCGTGGCGGCCGTGGACTCGACGTAACGCTGGCGAACGGCCGCAAGGCCGGAGAGTGGTTGTGGATGTGGCTGTGGTTTCCGGGGCATGGGGGATGTCCTTCGTGGCGGGTGGATGCGAGGCTGTTGGCGCGGCAGGCCACGAGGGCCTGCCCTCCGTACGAAACGGGTTGGGCAACGCGTTCGTTCGGAGGGCGAGCCCTCAGTGGCTCGCCGCCAGGTCCGTGCATTGCCTGTTAGGAGAGTGCCGGGATGGCCTCGTCGGTGGGATCGGCCCAGCGGGTGCGGTCGTTCGGGACGAGCGGGTACCAGTCCGGGCGTCCCGGATCGCGGTCGTAGGGGTAGCCACCTAGTTCGCGGTAGAGCTCCGCGTACTCTGCCAGCTTCTCCCGGTCGAGCGTGACGCCGAGGCCCGGGCCGTCCGGGACGCGGATCGCGCCATTCTCGTACGGCATGAGGCCTCCTTCGATGATGTCGTCGGTGAGGTGGTGGTAGTGCGCGTCGGCGGCGAAGGTGAGGTTCACGAGCGAGGCTCCGAGGTGGAGCATTGTCGCGAGCTGGATGCCGAGTTCACCGGAGGAATGGACCGCCACGCCGAACTGGAAGGTCTCGCACACGCCGGCCGCCTTCACGCAGGGGCGGATGCCGCCCCAGAAGGTGGTGTCCAGCAGGATCACGTCGACGGCAGGATCGAGGATGTTCGCGGCGAGTTGCTCGAAATTCACGACCACGGTATTGGTCGCGGTCGGGATGCGGACCATCGAGCGGACGCGGCGCATCCCGTTCAATCCCCAGGTGGGGTCCTCGAAGTAGTCGTTGTTCAGCCCTTCGATGGCGTGGCCGAAATGGATGGCGTCCTCCACGCTGAGCGCGGCGTTGGGATCGAAGCGCAGGCGGTCCGCGGGGAAGGCAGCGGCGAGCGCCCGGTATGCCTCCAGCTCGTAGCCGGGCGGGAAGACGCCGCCCTTCAGCTTGTGGCTGGTGAATCCGAAGCGGGCGCGGAGGTCGGCGGCCTCCTCCACGAGCTGGTCCATGGTGCGGACCTCGCCATCGCCGGTCTCCGCGTTCGGATAGCGCCAGAAGAGGTAGGAGGCGAACGGCACCTCGTCGCGCAACTTGCCGCCGATGAGGTTGTAGACGGGCTGGCCGAGCTTCTGGCCGATGAGGTCGAGGCAGGCGAACTCGATGGCGGCCAGCAATTGGGTGCGGTTGTTGTAGAGGCTGGCGGTGGGATTCGCGATCTTGAAGCGCAATGCCTCCAGCTGGAAGACATCGTGGCCAGCGAGGTAGGGCTTGAGTGCGCGGAAGGCCGCTTCGGCGCTCTCCCCGCCGCCACCCATCTCGCCGAGCCCGATCCGCCCGTCATCGGATTCGACCTCGACGATCGTGCGGACGAAGCGCCCCCAGTGGGCGCCGTTGGAGTGGCGGAGCGGCGCGATGAGCGGGACGGTGACGGTCGTGGCGCGGATATCGGCGATCTTCACGCAGGGGCCTTTCCCGGGGAGATGGCGCGAGCAGCAGGAAACGTGAACGCGGTTGCAGGGATTCAACGGCGCTGCAGGGCCCATGTCAACGGGTGATCGGGAACCGGCGCAATCAGAAGGGGCAGGACGTATGGCGGGTGCCTGGCGCGCGTTGCCGCCTTGGCGCTGCAATTTGGGAAGTGCTAGGCTTTCCGTCGTACTCGGTTGCACAGCCGCGCGGGGATCGGGTTCTGAGCGTGGGATCAGAAGCGATCGTTCCGCTGGGATGCGGTGTGCGCCGGAAAGGGCGGATCACGATGTGTCACCCGATATCCGGACGGGACGCCGATCATTGTTGCGGCGTCCCCTCAGCGAGTGGCGGCAGCCCGAGTTGCACCCCGGTGCAGGCGCCATTCGAATCCCGTCCCCAGGGAATGGCGGTGGACTCCGATGCGGTCCTGGCGCCGTTCATCGTCCAGCGCGGCGGGAATCTCTACTTCCTGGCATCGGAGGCGGCAGGCTGGATCGTGGCCGAACTCCGGTTCGAGCCGACGACCTGCACCTACACGGAGGTGCGCCGGATGCGGTACGAATGGCCGCGTGAGGCATTCGGCGCGCTGCTGAGCCGCGTCGCCGTGGCCGGGGAGGTCGATCCCGGCGCGGTCGACGAGACGAGCCGCGATTTCTCGCGCTGGCTCTCGGCGCAGTTCCGCACGCGCGACGAGGGCGCCGTACCGAGCGCCTGAGACGGCGCCCGAAACGACGAATCGCCCCGGACGAGCAATCGTCCGGGGCGATTCGTTTACTGGAGCGGCGGGACCGGGGATCAATGCTCCTCGGTGAAGTCGGGGAGCTGCTCGCCGGCGTGGATGCGCACCTTCGTGATGTTCTCGAAGGGCGGGATCGGGCAGGCCCAGCCGCTGTTGTAGGCGCACATCGGGTTGTAGGCGAGGTTGAAGTCCACCACGAGCTTGCCGGCCGGGGTCGCCTTCGGATCGAGGTAGCGGCCGACGGCGTAGGTTTCCTTGCCGGCGGTGCCGTCCCGGAAGGGCAGGAAGAACTTGCCGGTCTTCGGGTCCTGGAAGACGCTGAGCGTGACTTCCTCCCCATCCGAGAGGAACTTCACTCGCCCGGCCCGGACGTAGGTCTTGTGGTCACCGTTCACCGTGCCGACCGTCAGCTCCTCGCCGATGCCGGGGCCACTGGTGTCCAGCTCCAGTTCGAAGGAGAGCTCGGCGTTCTCCGGAAAGTAGGAGAGGCCATTGAAGACGGCCTTCTGCTCCGGGGTGAGCGGCGAGTTCTCGTGCTCGCGATAGTAGGTGTCCTTGCGCTCGCGATATCCGGCGAGGCGATCGGTGGTAGCCATGGGTTCCATCCTCCGCAGGGACGGCGGCGTCGCCCTCCCGTGATTCCAATGCTTTACTAAAGATAGTATAGCAAACCTGTCAATCGGGGCCGACCCTGCGGGATGGTCGAATGGTTCCGGATGCTAGCTGGCTGGGGCGTCCGCATGGAGGTCGCGATACAGCTCGCGGCTGCGGGCGATGCGCTCCAGCGTCTCGTCGATGTCGTGCCAGCCGAGGATCTGGGTCTCCTTCTCCTCGAGGATCTTGTAGGTCTCGAAGAAGTTGGCGATCTCCTTCAGGATGTGGCTGGCGAGGTCGTTGATGCTCTGCACATTGTTGTAGCGGGGATCGTGCGTCGGCACGGCCACGACCTTGAAATCGCCGCCCTTCTCGTCCGCCATGTCGAGGCCACCCACCGGGCGGGCGTCGATCAGGCAGCCGGGGAACGATGGCTCGTTCATCAGCACGAGGATGTCGAGCGGATCGCCGTCATCCCAGTGGGTGTCGGGGATGAAGCCGTAGTCGGCGGGATAGTGGATGGAGCTGAACAGGACGCGATCGAGGCGCAGGGCGCCGCGCTCCTTGTCGTACTCGTACTTGTTGCGACTGCCCTTCGGGGTCTCGATGAAGGCCAGCACGGTGTGGTTGTCGGATTCCCGGGCGACTTCCTGGGCCTCGGCATGAATCTGCCGGGCATGGTCGCTGTGAGCATCCTTGGAGGAGAGGTCGGACATCGATCGGGTCACTCCATACCGGGGCACGGCGGCGGGCCGGCCGGCACCTATCGGGAACTGCGCTGGAGCAGCCCGACGCTATAGAACTCGTACGAGGCGGCGGTATCCGGCACGTCCACGAGGTGGACGGTAAAGCGACAGGGCACCCCATGATCCGGGAGCTCGTCGGCGAAGAAGCGGGAATAGGCTTCGGCGTAGGCGGCGCGGAGGCGTTGCTGTTCGGCGGCGAACCCGGCGGGATCCACGAGCGGATTCGGGGACTTGGGCTGGCACCCGAAGGCATGGACCTCGATGAAGTCGATCTCCGCCAGGCTGTCGCAGATGCCAGCATCCTGCAGCCACTTCTCCCAGCTGCGGAAGACGAGCGGAATCTCGCGATGCGGGTCCATCGTCACCAGGTCGTCGAGGCCAAGCACGCCCTTTGCCGAATATCCGCCAGTCAACCCGGCGAAGTATATCCGAAGATCGCCGTCGCCTTCGTCCTCGGTGACCAGGGCCGAGAGCACCGGGCGGTCACCGGTGGAGTAGTAGGTGAGCTTGCCGCGTTTCTTCACGTTGAAGGTCAATGGTCGGCCTTTCCGGGAGGGTCGTGGTCCGCCTGGACTATCGCAGGAACCGGACCGTGCGCGGGGGTCAGGTGAGGTCGAGGCCCACACGGGCAGCCAGCGTGCGCGTGCCGTCGATACAGGCGCGGGTGGCGGGTTCGGCCTCGCCGTCGATCCGGTAATGCGTCTCGATCGAGAGCACACCGTCGTAGCCGTCCGCGACGAGGCGGCGGAACTGCTCCTCGTAGGCGATGGCGCCGTCGCCCATCTTCACGAAGGGCGTGCCCTCCGCGATGCGGGCTGCATCCTTCAGGTGGATGTGATGGATGCGATCCTTCACGGCCTCGTACCCTCCGGGATAGGGAACGGAGCCGAGGGCGGCCTCGTTCCCCGGGTCCCAGATCAGGCCGAGGGTGCGGTCCGGGATGCGGTCGAGGTACCAGGCGGCTTCCTCGCCGGTGCCGATGATGCAGGCGTGTTCGTTCTCCAGGCCCAGCAGCTTGCCACGCGCGGCCACCCGCGCG
>JBQCJS010000352.1:0-3631 GCA_051952485.1 Thermomicrobiales bacterium
TCCTTGCCCCCGGCGGCCTCCTTCGCCACCGCGATCGCATCCTCGATCCCGGTCGTGACCAGGCGCTGGCGTCCTCCCATCTGCGGCGCCGGACGGTGGCTGAGGACGACCAGTGCGGCGGTCGGGTGGGGGGCGCCCACATCGCCGAACCGCTCCGAGTCATCGTAGGTGGTGCGCCCGGCGAGGCTCGCGCCGATCCGGCCCGCGAGCGCATCGAACACCCGCGCGCTCTCGGCGCTCAGCCTGAAGCCGTCGAAGATGCCGCTGGGGGTGTCGCCCTGGAAATACCAGTCGAACAGCTGGCCCCCATCGCCCAGTCCGTGCCCCGGCCGGGGATCACGTCCGGTGATATAGCCATCGACGGACACCGACAGCCCACACACCACCTTGCTCATGACCACCATCCTTTTGGGTTTCCTCAAGAGACCTTGCCAAGCCGGCCCCGCCATCCTAGCACATGAAGTCTCTTTAGGGAACCCAGATCGACCGCCACCGTCGTGATGCGGGGAAAGCAGGGTGCGCGCCCGGCTCGGGCGGAAGACAGTGACGGCAGTTCCGCTAGACTATGCCGCAAGGCGTTCCCGCCGGTGAGGGCGCCGCTCACCCCCTGGCACCGTCCGCTGCACGCCCCCTCCGCACCCCGTCGCCCCCCTTCGTAAGGCTCCTGGCAGATGCAGCGAACAGACTTCAGCGAGATGGCATGCTCGATCGCCCGGACCCTGGACGTGATCGGGGCGCCGTGGTCCCCGCTCGTGCTCCGCGATGTATGGGTCGGGATGCACCGCTTCGACGAGATCCAGGCCGACCTGGGGATCTCGCGCAAGGTATTGGCCGACCGGCTGAGCCATCTGGTCGATCACGGCGTGCTCGAACGCCGCCCCTACGATAATCGCCCCCGGTACGAATACCACCTGACCCCCAAGGGCCTGGAGCTCGTCGATCTCCTCATGGTGATGGCGGGGTGGGGCGATCGGTGGCTGGCGGGGACGGCCGGGCCGCCGGTCCTCTACCGCCACCAGGCCTGCGGCGAGATCAGCCATGTCGATCTCCGCTGCGCGCATTGCGGCGAACCGATGCACGCCGGTGACATCGACCTCCTGCCCGGACCCGGGAGCGCGAAAAACCCGACCCCGCCCCCCGACGGCGCCTGATCGCCCTTCGTCTCCGGCCCGCTCCCGCCAGCGCTATCCGATACAGGCACCCGGAACGGTCGGGCATCCCCGCCGTGACCCCCGTCTGCCCGATGCTCCCCCCGCTTCTGGACCCATATCCTACGAATACAGTAGGATATGTCCGGTATCGAACGGACCGGATTTCCGCCCGTTCAGGGCAGGGACAGCAGGGCATACGGAGAGAGACCCATGACCGGAACGATTTCACGACGACGGCTCATCGAGCGGGCGACCATCATCGGGGCGGCGGGCCTGGCAGGAATGCCCCTCGCCCGGCAGGCAATGGCGCAGGCGACACCAGCGGCTTCGCCAGATGCGTCACCGGCGGCTTCACCAGCCGCGGGCGGCGCGACCCGCACCGTCGCCGCCGTCAATGGCGACATCACCATCACCGGCACGCCGCAGCGCGTCGTCTCGATGGAATACGAACTCTGCGAAAACCTCTCCATCCTCGGCGTGATGCCGGTCGGCGTTGCCGAGCGCGACAGCGTGCCCCAATGGATCCAGATCCCGGCCTATCCGGCCGACGTGGTGGATGTCGGCACCCGCGACGAACCGGACATCGAGGCCATCGCCGCCCTCCAGCCGGACCTGATCCTCGCCGCCAGTCCCCGCCAGGACGCCGTGCTGGACAAGCTGGAGGCCATCGCCCCTGTCGTGCAGCTGGCGACCTACTCGCCACGCTCCACCCCGCAGGGCCAGACGCCGATCGGGAATTTCCAGCAGATCCTCACCGATGTCGCCATCGCCGTGAACAAGGAGCCGGAAGCCTCCGCATCGATCGCCGCCTTCGATGCGCTCCTGCAGCAGGGCAACGCGGCCATCGCGGCGTCGGAGTTCGCCGGACGCTCCTTCCTCTTCGGCGCCTTCAACGACCAGACGGCATCGAACCTCTTCAACGACCATTCCCGCCTCGCCTACACCATCAGCCAGATGGGCCTGGTGAACGTCGCGCCGGAGAACACGGAAACGCCGGGCCTGCACTTCACCCCCACCGCCGTGGAACAGCTCGGCACCTTCCCGGCGGATACCCTCTTCTTCACCTCGCAATCGGCCGCCAACGCCGCCGAGATCACGCCCCTCTTCGAGAGCGATGTCTGGAAGGCCATCCCGTTCGTGGCCGCCGGCAACTTCCACGACCTCGGCCAGCCGAACATCTGGACCGCCGGCAGCGCCATCACGCTCTCCGATCTCATCCGCCGTGTGGTGAAGGACCTGACCGGCACGGACCTGTAGCCCTCGCACCCGCCGCATCGGCGCCAACCGCACGGGGCGTGGCCAGGCTGGCCGCGCCCCGTGCCCGCGTCCGCCCCACCGAGCCCGTCCCCTCCGGGACCAACGTCCCCTGTTGCGCCGCGCCCGGGATGGCGGACAATGATGGCCTACGCATGAAGCAACATCCTGGCGGCGTCCGACGGGCCCGGCAGAAGGGGGCGAGAGCCATGACCGATTCCGCATCCACATCCACATCCACTGCGAAGCGCGCGCTCATCCTCTGGGGCGGCTGGGAAGGCCACGAACCCGAAGCCACCGCCACCATCTTCCGGGATGTCCTCGCCGGCCACGGCTACGATGCCACGCTGGAAACCGACCTCGATGTCTTCCTCGATGCCGAGCGCCTGCGGGAGACCGACCTGATCGTCCCCGTCATCACCCAGAGCCAGATCGGCTGGGAGCAGGCCGAGGGGTTGCTCTGGGCCGTGCGCGAGGGCGGCACCGGCCTGGCCGGCTGGCACGGCGGCATGGCCGATGCCTTCCGCATGCACACCGAATACCAGTTCGCGGTGGGCGGGCAGTGGGTGGCGCATCCCGGCAACATCATCGACTACACCGTCACCATCACGAACCACGACGACCCCATCACCCAGGGCATTGCCGACTTCCGGATGCACTCCGAGCAGTACTACCTCCACGTCGACCCCGCCGTGGAGGTCCTCGCCACCACGACCTTCAGCGGCGAGCACGCGCCGTGGACCGCCGGGACGGTGATGCCGGTGGTCTGGAAGAAGATGTATGGCAAGGGGAAGGTCGGCTACTGCTCGCTGGGGCATGTCGCCAGCGACTTCGACGTTCCGGAGGCGAAGACCCTCACCGAGCGCGTGCTCCTCTGGGCGACCCGCTGAGCGCATCGCCCGTGTCCAGCGGAGCATGCGCATAGGGCCAACGAGCATGGCCCGGCAGGTCGCGATGGCGCCCAGGCAACGACGCGATCGCACCGTGGAGGGGCGATCCGGCCCGGATAGGCGAGACACCACGCCCGGAGACCCGCCGGTCGCGCGGCGTCCTGCGTGCACCGTCTCGCTTTACGCGGCATCTGCAGGGAAGGCGAAAAACCCACCGTGGTTCGCCCTGCGAACGATCGGGCTGGCGGGCGATTCGGTCGTTTGTTGGGGCCGCCATGAAGGCGGCCCCCCCAGGCGTGCACCGGGTAGATGAAACGAGCGGGGCGTCCCGCAGAA
>JBQCJS010000353.1:0-7808 GCA_051952485.1 Thermomicrobiales bacterium
CGCCTTCTCCGGGCACTGATCGCCACCACCACACCCACGACGATCGTGCGATCCCCGAGCCCGGCTGGACATGGTCCAGCCGGGCTCGGGGCGTCCGGCCCACGGCGCGGCGAGCCCCTGCGGCACACGGTGTGCGGATACTGGCAATGACACCCATCGATCGGCCCCGTCATCCTGCGGCAAGGAGCCACCCATGAGCGACACCAACGAACCCGTATTCACCGATGACGACAGCGTGGAGCAGGAGATCGAGGCCAACGAGGCGCGGGACGTCCGCCCGGACGAGCCGGTGATCGAGCGGGCGCTCGATACCGTCATCTCGCCGATCACCCGCATGATCGACCGCGACGAACTGACTCCGGAGGAAGCAGCCGCGGTCCACCGCGAGAACAACCGGGACCAGCACCCGGAATAGCATCCTGCACACCTCACATGGCAGCGCCGCCGGTCCAGTACGGACCGGCGGCGCCTGCGTTCGGGCGCCCCTTGCCGGGCGCGGCGCGTTCGGGATAATGCGGGCGAGCATTCTCAGCCCGATCACCCGCCTGGAGCCCCGCCCCATGACCGCACCGGATCGCATCCCGTCGTCCGCCCAGAACACCGCCTTCTGGAACGACACCCCCGCCGCCGAATGGCTGGCCGCCTTCCCGATCGGCAACGGCCGGCTCGGCGCGATGGTCTTCGGTCGCCCGGAGCGCGAGCGGATCGCCCTCAACCACGAATCGCTCTGGCGGGGCGCGACCCGCGACCGCACCGCTCCGGATGTCGCCACGCGCCTCCCGGAGATCCGCGAGCGTTTCTTCCGCGGTGACATCGCGGGTGGGTCCGTCCTCGCCGACGAGGTGCTGGGCGGCCACGAACGCCGGATCATGCCCTATCAGCCCGTC
This sequence comes from Thermomicrobiales bacterium, assembly GCA_051952485.1. Classification (GTDB taxonomy): domain Bacteria; phylum Chloroflexota; class Chloroflexia; order Thermomicrobiales; family UBA6265; genus JASGDN01. Next base: position 888 of record JBQCJS010000353.1, read on the forward strand.
GGCGACCTCACGATCGAGACCACCACCCTCGCGGACCCGTCCAGGATGCGCGACTACCGGCGCGATCTCGACCTGCTGAACGGCCTCGCCACCACCAGCTGGACCATCGACGGCCACGCCGTGCGACGGGAAGCCTTCGTCTCCGAGGCGGAGAACCTGGTCGTCCTCTCCCTCTCCACCGACCATCCGGTCGGTCTCTCCCTCCGCCTCTCGATGGACCGCCGGCACGAGGACGGGCAGAACGTCAAGCAGGGGTCCCCGTGGTTCGGCCCGGACGATGCCGCGATCGAACGCTGGGCGAGCGAACGCAATGTCGGGCTCGGCGGCACCTTCCCGGAGGGGATCACCTTCGCGGCGGAGGCCGGATTCCAGGTAACTGGCGACCGCGCGATGGTGGTACGTGGCGACTGGGCGCCGCTGGACGTGGAGATCCACCGCGCCGCCTCGGTCACGATCCGGATCGCGATCGAGACCAGCAACGACGGCATTCCGGTGAGCGAACTTCGGGGTCGGGTGCATCGCCTCGCCGCCACCACCGACCCCGGCTTCGCGCAGGTCCGCGCCGCGCATGTCGCCGCCCACGCGGCGGCGATGGGACGGGTGACGCTCGACCTGCCGGTTCCTGCCGAGGTCGCCGCGCTTCCGCTCGCGGCCCGGCTCGAACGGCTGCGCCGTGGGGAGGACGACCCGGGGCTGACCGCGCTCTGGTTCGCCTACGGGCGCTACCTGCTCTGGTCGTCCTCCCGCACCTGCGAGCTTCCGGCGAACCTCCAGGGCCTCTGGAGCGAGGAACTCTCGCCGCCGTGGCAGAGCGACTTCCACCTGAACATCAACATCCAGATGAACTACTGGCCGGCGCTCGTCACCAACCTGCCGGAGACGACCGAGCCGCTGACCCGCTTCATCGAACGCTTCGCCCCCTCCGCCCGGGAGGTCGCGATGCGGCTCTTCGGCGTCGATGGGGTCTACCTGCCGCACGCCACCGACGCCTGGGGTCGCGCCACACCGGAAGCCGCCGGCTACGACCTCTGGAATGGCGGCGCGTCGTGGCTGGCGCAGCATCTCTGGTGGGAATGGGAGTTCACCGGCGATGTCAACTTCCTGCGCGAGCACGCCTGGCCGTGGATTCGCGCCTGCGCCGACTTCTGGACCGGCTTCCTCGTCCCCGCCCAACGCGCGGCCCATCCGCTCGCCGGGAAGCTCGTCCCGGTCCCATCGGGATCGCCGGAAAACTCGTTCGTGCTGGCGGGCACCCCGCCGAAGAACGTGACCGGCATGACGATGGCAAACGTCAGTGCCCGGGAAGCCCTCTCCGCGCGGGCCGAAGTCGGCGATGAGCCGCAGGCCATCCCCTACCGCAACACGATCGGCGCGACGATGGACCTGCTGATGGCGCGGGAGGTCCTGGCCAACGCGATCGCCGCCAGCGAGATCCTCGGCGTGGACGCGGAGCTGCGCCCCACCTGGCAGCAGACGATCGACGACCTCGCACCGCTCCAGATCGGTTCCTTCGGCCAGCTCCAGGAGTGGCTGGACGACCTCACGGAATACGAGCCGGAGCACCGCCACGTCTCCCATCTCTACGGCATCTTTCCCGGCGACTGGCCCACCGAGGAGGACGATCCCGCCATCGTCGCGGCTGCCCGGACCTCGCTGGAACGCCGGCTGGCCCACGGCGGTGGGCACACCGGCTGGAGCCGCTCCTGGGTATCGGCGCTCTACGCCCGCTTCCGGGAAGGCGACCTCGCCGCCCATCACGTCGACGAGCTGATCCGCCATTTCGCGACCGACGCCCTGCTCGACCTGCACCCACCGAGGATCTTCCAGATCGACGGCAACCTTGGCGGCACGGCAGCGGTCGCCGAGATGCTGCTGCAAAGCCACCGGGGCGTGATCTCCCTGCTCCCGGCCCTGCCCACGGTCTGGCCGAGCGGGGCCGTCTCCGGCCTGCGTGCCCGGGGCCGGGTCGCGGTCGACCTGGCGTGGCACGGAGGGCACCTGACCCGCGCGACGCTCGTCCGGGACGGCGAGGGTGACACGCCGCTCACCGTGGAGATGCCGGACGACCGCGCCTGGAAGGTCCGCGCCATTCCGGCCGGGGATGCCGCGCCACCGGATGGCCCATGGGGCGCGGCGTCCTTCGTCCGCCTTGCCGGTTCCGTAGGCACGCCCGTCGAGGTCGCGCGGGAGGGCCGCCGCCTGCGCTGGACGCCGCGGCCCGGGTTCGCCTCCGTCATCGTCCCGGCCTAAAGACGGGAGGCCGGAACGCCTACCCGAGCGTTCCGGCCTCCCATCGTTCCCGTCCCTACCAGTTGTTGATGGGCGTGGGCGTGTTCTGTGGCGAGATCGAGATGAGGTAGAGCGCGGGCGTGCCGTCCGGGTAGTCGATCACGCCCACCAGCCGGGCATAGCGCCGGATGGGCGAATTCGGATCGACCAGGTCGTTCCAGCGGTTCACGCGCACGGCGTAGAGGCTCGACCCGCTGATCGCCCGCTCGTGCGGCGCACCGAGGCTCGTCACGGCGGCGAGTTCGGGGTCTTCCGCGAGGTAGAAGTCCAGGAAGACGTAGGCGCCGTTGAAGTCGCTGTCCAGGTAGTAGTGATCGTGCTGGAAGTTGTCGGCCTTGAAGGCGGCGATCGCTTCCCCCGGCCCGAACTGCCAGCCGTAGTAGCCGCCGGCATCCCGTCCGTAGTCGGCGTAGGGGCCGCGGTAGAAGGCCCACCCGCCGAACAGGATGATCGCGGAGAGCGCCACCGGCACGATCCCCTGCCGCCACGCCCTGGGGTTCATCCCGCCGATCCAGCGGCTCGCGAGCGCCACACCGAAGGCGCAGACGATCGGCACCCCGAGCAGCATCGGGAAGATCGAGAAGGTGTAGGGCGGGGCCTGCGGCACCGTCGTCGGCAGGTCCGCGACCGGGAAGAGCACGGTCATCATGATCGCGCCGATGCCGATCACCTTCGCGGTGCCGCGCCGCTCCGTCACCACCGCCACCACCCCGAGCAGGAACAGGGGCAGGAGGATCAGCGAGAACACACCCGCGCCCGGCACCGCATGGCGCAGGTTGCCGCCGTCGGGAACGCTGCGGAAGAGGAAGTCGAACGAGAAGTACTTGGGATATTCCGACAGCATCTCTTGCCAGCGCGTCCACGACGTGAACGAGGCGGCGCCCGATCCCTGCTTCTGCGTGAAACGGTCGAAGAAGTTGTCGTCCGTCAGCATCCGGTGAAAGAGCGGAATCCAGCTCAGGAGCGCGCCCACCGCCGCCAGCACGTAGGATCGCCAGCGGATCGGCGCGAGGCCATTCACGACCAGCTCACCCACCCCGAGACTGGCGAAGATCGCGGGCACCACGATGTACCAGACCGGGTTCGCATACGCCGCGATGCCGATCAGCGCGCCACCGAGCAACGACAGGCCGATCGAGCGCCGGTCCCGGGCGACGGCGTAGACGGCCACGCCCAGCACCGTCATCATGAAGCCGATGGGATGGGCCATGTTGAACCGCGCCATGTGGATCACCAGCGGGCTCAGCGCGAAGGCGAGCACGCCCACCCAGCCATTGCGCAACCCGAGCCGGCGCGTCAGCAGGACCATCGCCAGCAGGCTGACCACCATGCAGGTCGTCGCGGTCGCCCGCACGGAGGTCTCGTTCAGGCCGAAGAGCGCGATGAACGGGGCTCCGACGTAGAGCGGCAGCGCGCCCACCGTGTAGTCGATGTGCTGGTAGAAGGCCGGGAAGCGGAGGCTGGGCGAGGGCAACGTGCCGTGCAGCAGTTGCCACGTCCGAAAGCCGATCTCCGCCTCGTCGCAGAAGAAGCCGGGCGGATTCAGCGCCAGCCGCCGGAAGTAGATCCACAGGATCGACCCGAGGGCGAGCAGGGCCGTCGCGCCCGCCACGATGCGTGGCAGCCCGGCCAGCCGGCCCGCGGCCGCACGCCGTCGAAAGGCTACCCGCCGGGTCGCTGGCGCCCGCCCATCGGCCCTCCCGGAGGCACCCTCCGCGACCGGCTCTCGCTCCCCCACGGATGCGGACGCCATCACCCTCTCCCCATACGACGATACGTCTTCCAGTCGCCACGGCTCACCCGGAATCCCGACCGCATCGCCGCCGCACGGCCATGCCACGTGGCGGCATGACGCGCCATCGGCGATTGCTCGATTCCGGCCAGGGGCGGCAGAACGGACCCGCGCATACTGTGCCGCATCCGTCGCCGAACGTCGAGGGGAGGCGGTGCCTCAGCCGAGGCCGAGCACCCGGGCGTGCTGGCCCAGCGCCTCCTGGACGTGCTCGTCCCAGTAGTCCCAGGTGTGCGCGCCGGGGAACTCCCGGTAGGTGTGATCGAGCCCGATCGTCTCCATGTGGGCGTGGAGGGCACGGTTGCCGTCCAGCGTGAAGTCGTCCACCCCGCAGTCGAAGGTGATGGCCGGCATCGTGGCCCCATCCCCGACCCGCGCCTTCAGGCGATCCGCCTGCACGAAGCAGCTCGCATCGTCCGGGTCGTCCAGCTTCGCCAACCAGTCCGGATCGGGCACGAGCATCCCGGAGGAATGGGCGTAGATCGAGCCGAATCGGTCGCTGTGCTTCATGCCGATGCGCAGCGATCCCTGCCCACCCATCGACAGGCCGCCAATCGCCCACGGGCCGTCCGTCACCCGGAAGAGCTTGCCAAGCTCGCGCGGGATGTCCCGGACGATCAGGTCCTCGTAGCGTTGCAGGGCGTACCGCTCGTGAAAGGGGGTGTTCACGTAGCGGGAGGTCCCGCCATCGGGAAAGGCGACGATCAGTGGCAGTTCCGCGACATGGCGGACGATGTTCGAGTTGTAGAGCCAGGAGAAACTGTCGTCCGAGTAGCCGTGCAGCTGGATCAGGACCGGGAACGGCCCCTCGCCCCGATCCGGATGGATCACGTTGAAACTCGTCTGCTTGCCCAGCGCCTCGCTCGCGAACCGTACCGTCACCACGCTCATCCGTCCCGTCCCTTCCCTATCCGCGCACATCGACCGGCGTGGCCCGCATCATCACCCCATGCAGGACGAAGAGGCAAGCCGCTCCCGCGACCGCGACCCAGCCGATGACGCCCAGCCCGGCGTGTTGCGACCACGTCCCCGCGATCCACGGCAACACCGCGCCGCCGAGCACCGCCGCGCTCACCTGGAAGCCGACGGCGTGGACGGACGTCGCCGAGCCGAGCCGGCGCGGGGTGAGCGTCATCAGGAGCGGGAAGAGCGGGGCCATCCAGAAGCCCATCAGCATCAGCCCGAGGATGGTGAGGTGCAGCGAGGACGAGGTGTAGAGCACACCACCGATCATGTTGCCGACGATGCTGATCTGGACCAGCCGCGCCGCGCCGATCCGCGCCGAGATCATCCCCAGCGTCAGGCGGCCCACCGCCAGCGCCCCCCAGTAGAGTCCGGCCCACAGGCTCGCGAAGGCGGCGGTCTGGTCGAATCGCTCGTGCAGGATCGTGTAGACCCACTGCCCACCCGTGAACTCGACACCGGTGCAGAGGAAGAAGATGGCGACGTTCAGCCAGACGAGCGGCTGCCGTACCACCGCCCGCACCGGGGCGGCGACCACCCCCGAATGCCCCTCGTGGCTGTGTTCGTGACTGCTCCCGAGCGTCCACAGCGATCGGGTGAAGGCGAAGAGGATCGTCATCGCGAGGAGGATGACCCCGACCGCGACATACCCCCATCGCCAGCTGGCGCCACGGTCCAGCACGCCACCCATGATCAGCGGACCGATCAGGGCGCCGATCCCGAAGAAGGCGTGGAGGCGGTTCATCACGGCCTCGGAGAAGCGTTCGGCGGCGTAGAAGTTGAGGGCGGAATCGATTGCCCCCGAGCCGAGGCCGATCAGCACGGCGAACGCGAGGAAGACCGGGAAGATCGGGGCGATGGCATAGCCAATCAGGCCCGCCGTCACGAATCCGGTGCTCAGCACCAGCAGGGTGCCGACGCCCAGCCGCTCGATCACCTTGCCGGCGACCAGCCCCGAGAAGCAGTAGCCCGCCCCGGACGAGAAGAGGATGAAGCCGATCCCGCCCTGGGGCAGCCCGAACGTCGTGCGGATCGAGGGCCACGCGACCCCAAGCACGGCATCCGGAAAGCCGATGCTGATGAACGCGATGTAGGCCACCGCGAGCACCAGCGTGGACGATGCCAGCACCGGCATCCTGAACGAGCGGCGATCTGCGCCACTCCGACCTGCATTCACGCGCGGACTCTCCACCCCTGGATCGCGATCCGGTCCCCTCGACACGGCGAATCACCATCGTGCGCGGTCGCGAGCGATCTGGCAAGGGAAACGCAAGCGGGGGCGCTCTACACGCCACCATGGCCCGGGACCAGGACCACGCCAGCAACACCGGTACAGGCGCGGGGGAAGGAAGCCGTCGTTTGCGGTGCCCTCCCTCCGTCACAAGCCATGCATCGCAAGCGGGAAGAATTCGCGGCCGTCCCGGCACCCTACGATGGGAGGACGCACCACCATGGAACGAAAGGAGCTATCCAGTGACGACAGCCCAACGTGATGCCCTGCCGAACGATGTCCTCGCCCTGCTCGCGTCGCTCGACGAGCAGAAGCGGGCGGGCAGCGAGGTGTTGATCGCCGCAATGAGCGCGGCGGCGGACCTGCCGCCCACGCTCTGGAGCGGGAGGATCATCGGCTTCGGCTCCTGTCGGTACCGGTACGATTCGGGGCATCAGGGGGAAACCTGCGCCCTCGGCTTCTCGCCGCGCGCGAAGGAGTTCGCCCTGTATCTGGGCTTGCATCTCCTCGATGCGGATGCACGCGAGGCGGCGCTCCATCCCCTCGGCAAGGTTCGTGAGGGAAAGGGCTGTCTCTACCTGAAGGACCCGGCGGCTGTCGACCCCGCCGCCCTTGCCCGCCTCCTGAGCGCATCCCTCCAGGCGCT
>JBQCJS010000354.1:0-3333 GCA_051952485.1 Thermomicrobiales bacterium
AGGACGGCAGGGCGGGGAATGGGGCACCTCCTCGGTCGTCGGGGGGATCGCAGGGTCCAGTCTCCTGACGACTGGACCATCGGGCGAGTGTGGCGAGGACGCCGCAGCGCCGATCGTTGTGTACCATGACAGGAGCGACTGGACGCGCCCGCCCTCCCATGGCCATCATTGCGACCGGGGCTCGTTCACCGTCATCGCCCGTGCCATACCGAAGGACGATCCCGCTTCCATGGCTGTTCATCATCTCGCCCTCCGTCGCGCGCCGTCGGTGCCGCGTCCCTTGACGCCGCTCGTCGGGCGCAGCGCCGAAGCCGATGCGATCGCCGCCTACCTGCTCGATGACTCCAGCCATGTGCGGATCGTCACGCTGATCGGGCCGGGCGGCGTGGGCAAGACGCGCCTCGCCCTCCACGTCGGCGCCGTGCTGGAGGACCAGGGCGCCTTCCCGGATGGCGCGATCTTCGTTCCCCTCGCCCCCGTGCGCGACCCTGAGGTGCTCCTGCCGACCCTCGGGCAGGCGCTGGGCATCTACGATCTCGAAGCGGGCACCGGCGAGGGCCGCCTGCTCGATCACCTGCGTCCGCGCCGGATGCTGATCGTCCTCGATAACGTCGAGCAAATCATCGACGCGGCAGCCGACCTCGCCGCCACCCTGGCCCAGGCTCCCGGCGTGCGCTTCCTCGTCACCTCCCAGCTGGCGCTCGGGATCTCCGGCGAGCAACGCTTTCCGCTCCTGCCCCTCCAGACCCCGGATGCCGAGGTGCATTCCCCCGACGAGATCCGGCGAACCCCCTCGGTGGAACTCTTCATCCAGCGGGGCATGGCCGTGCGCCGGAACCTGGCGCTGGGCGAACGCCAGATGGAATCCATCGCCGCGATCTGCCGCGACCTGGAGGGATTGCCGCTGGCCATCGAGCTGGCGGCGGCCCGGCTGAACATCCTCTCCCCGGAATCGCTGCTCGCCCGCCTGAGCGACCGCCTCCAGATCCTCAGCGGCGACCGGCGTGACGTGCCGGACCGGTTGCGCACCATGCGCCACGCCATCGCCTGGAGTTACGACCTGCTGGGTCCGGGCGAGCAATGGCTGGTCCGGCGGCTCTCCGTCTTCGCGGGCGGCATCCCGCTGGAGGCCGCCGAGGGGCTGGAGGTTCCCCCGGATTCCGCTGCCGACGGGGAGGATGCCCTGACGCTGCTGGAACACCTGGTCGACCGCAGCTTCCTGCGCCCGATCGAGAGCGCGATCGGCGACCAGCGATACCTGATGCTGGAAACCATCCGCCAGTTCGGCCAGGAGCAGCTTGCCGCCCATCCGGACGAGGAACGCGCGGCCCGGGAGGGGCATTCGGCCTTCTTCGCGCTGCTGGTGGAGGCCGCCAGCCCGCACCTGACCGCCCCGGATCAGGCGACGTGGATGCGGCGGCTGGACGACGACCTCGGCAACATCCGGGCGGCGCTGGCATGGTCCTTCGCCGAATCCGATGCGTCGGAGGCGCTGACCATCATGAGTTCCACCTGGCGGTACTGGTCCATGCGTGGCCTGGCCGCCGAGGGGCGGACATGGCTCGATCGCGCGCTGGCGCGTGCCCCCCAGACGGGAACCGCCGCCTACGCCTCCGCCCTCAATGGCGCCGGCTACCTCGCCGAGGACCAGAACGACCTCGATGCGGCGTGGGCCTTCTTCCTCCGTGCCCAGGAGCTGTCCCGGCGGATCGGGGATATCACCGGCCAGGCCCGCGCCGCGACCGGACTGGGGACCGTGGCCCACGACCAAGGCGACTATGCGAAGGCCATCGCCTATCACACCGAATCGGAGCAGCTGTCGGCGTCGACCGGGGCGCTGCGCGATCGGGCGTCCGCGCTGGGGAATCTTGGCGCTGTCTCCTACTACCAGGGCAACTACGACCAGGCAGAGGCGTACTGGGACGAATGCCTGCGCATTCTCCGCCAGGCTGGCGACATCCAGGCGCAGGCGATGGTCGCCTCCAACATCAGTGCGGTCGCGATGGAGCGCATGAACTACGACCGCGCCGGGGAGATGCTGAACGAGGCGTTGGCGCTCCAGGTCCAGATCGGCGATTCCCGCTCCATCGCGTTCACCTACAGCAACATGGGCGACCTGGCCTCCGTGCAGGGCGACGACGAGCAGGCGGCAGTCTGGTTCGCGGAGTCGCTGGCGTTGTTCCGGCGCGCGGGAGACGTCCGCAACGAGGCCATCACCAAGGTGTCGCTGGCCGAGATGCTGGTGCGCCGGGGAGAGCTGGCCGAGGCGGCGACGCTCCTCGTGGAGGGAGGGCGGGCCTTCCTCCAGGTGTCGGACCGCCTCAGTGCCGCGGAGACGATCGACCTGGCGGCGGTCGTGCTGGCGGAGGCGGGACTCGTCGAGGATGCCGCGCGGTTCCTCGGGCTGACGCGGCGGTATCACCGCGAGCTCGACGCCCCGACCCGGGCGAGGCTCGCCGCCGATGTCGAGGGCGGGCGGGCGATCATCCTGCGGGCGATGGGGGCAGACCGATTCGCACGGTTCCAGGACGAGGGCGAGTCGCTGACGACGGAGGAGGCGATCGGGCGGCTCGATGCCCTCCAGCCCACGATCGCGGCGGCCCCGAAACCGGTGGCCGAGGCCGCGCCCCGGCCCACGCGACTCGTCTCGCCCGCCCCGGCGACCCTGGACGTCCCGCCCGAAGTCCACGACCTGACGGAACGGGAGCTGGAGGTGCTGCGGTTGGTGGCGCAGGGCCTTTCCGCCCGGGAGATCGGCGAGCGTCTCTTCATCAGCCCGCGCACGGCCTCCACGCACGTCTCGAACATCCTCGGCAAGCTGGGGGTGAGCAATCGCGCCGCCGCCGTGGCCATCGCCATGCGCGCCGGCATCGTGTAGGGACCGCCCGAGGCGTCGTGCCGGGAGCTGCCATCACGACGCCACACCAGCGCACCTGACGCCGGGTGCAAGTCCGCCGATCACTCGCCACCGTATCCGCCGATCGCTCACGCCGCGTCATCCCGAGTACGTACGATGCGGTGGCTGCCCGCCGCCTCGCCAGCGCGCATGAGCGCGGGGGCATCTCCGCCCATCACGCCGGACGTGTCATCCCGAGCGGAACGACACATGGATGGAGCGAGCATTCGTGGCGAAGTGGAGCCGAGGGATCACGTAGCCGCGAGGATGCCCGCCCTTCGTCCCTCCCTGCGTCGGCGCCCCTCCCGTGAACGTGACGCTAGGCGGGCACCCGGCGTATCGGGGAAGTCCTGGGCGCCCCCGAAGGACCGTGCGGGCCTCGCCCATGCCCTCGATCCCTCGCCGTCACTCCATCCGCCGTGCCCCCTTCATCCCTG
>JBQCJS010000355.1:0-3895 GCA_051952485.1 Thermomicrobiales bacterium
AAATACGAGCAGATCCGCGATTCCATTCGCAAGGCATGGAAACCAGGAACCTGATCGGCAAGAGCACAGCCCGCAGGTGCGACCGGTCTCGCATTCCCGGCGCTCCGACCAAGTCTCCGGTGTTTCGGATCTGTCTTGGGCTCCCGGAGCGTTTCTCGTTCCTATCCGCACCGTCTCTGCCTCCAGGGGAGGGGCTCTGCACCTGGCTCTGCTATGCTGTCGGTGGGTCTCGATAGACATCCTGACGTGATGCGGACGCAGTCGTGTGGAGGCGCTCATGGTCGACCCATCCGATCCCCGGTTTCAGCGCGCGAAGGACCAGGTAGACCGGCTCTCCGGCTTCTACAAGAGTCTCGGTGCCTTCGTGGTTGTCGGCATCATCCTGTTCGCGATCAACGCCTATACCGGCAGTCCGTGGTGGTTCTTCTGGCCCCTGATCTTCTGGGGCATCGGCCTCGGCGTCCAAGCCTTCGGGGTCTTCGGGCCCGGCGCCCGGATCGGTCAGGACTGGCAGAACCGCAAGGTTCAGGAGTACATGGACAAGGATCAGGGGTGACCGATCCGGAAGGTTCGGTCACCCCTGAATCATGTACCGCCGACACGCCCGATGGTTCGTTCGAGACCGGGTCAACACATCAAGGGCCGACGAAGCCACCGTCGGCCCTTGATGTGATGGAAACGGCGGTGCTCGGCTGGACACTACCGCTCCGCATGCACCCCCTCAGCCACGTCCGGGTCGACCCCTGCTTGGACGAATCGGCCCCGCCGGAAGGAGTGCCAGACGCCCCGCAACGGGGGAGGAGGGCGTCACAACGCCTTATGCAGTCGTCATGCCAGCCGCTTGATACCCTGCGGCATGGCGCCAAGCGGCGGCGCCGTGCGAGGAATCCTGTGCGCTCTCGTCGCTCCACCCGGGAACGCCCGCCCGGCCCGCCACTCCTCTGCGACCTGACGTGGTCGCCTCCGTCGCCCGCTCGATGAGAAGCGCGTTCCGGCTCACGTTACTCTGCGGTCGCCGCGTACGAGACGCTGCGTACATGCCCGTTCCGCGCGGTGATCAGGGCCAGAATGCTCATGAACACGCCACATCCCATCGCGGTGGTGGCTCCGCCCAGGCGATCGAGCATGACTCCGGTCAGGGCGAGGCCGAACGGTCCGAGCCCTTCGGCGATCATGCGGAAGACGCCCGTCACCCGGCCTTGAAGCTGCTCCGGCACCAGCGCCATGCGATAGGATTGCTGGACGGTATCGTACAGCGGCCCGAAGAGGTTCCAGAGGACGATCGCTGATAGGACAAGCAGCGGGGTCCTCGCAACGGACAGCAACAGGATCGCGGCGGCGCTGCACGCAATCTGCCCGACGATCGCCCTCCCAAACGACAGCCGCCGTTGCAGGAGTGGCGCACCGAGGGCGCCGACCACGCCACCGATCCCCCCTGCGGCAAAGATGACCCCGATGTCCGCCGGAGAGGCGCCCTGGCTCTTCGCGAGCACGACGGCGATCAAGGTCACTCCCTGACCGGCGAAATTGAGCATCCCGGTGAGCAGCGCCATGTACCGAATCAGTGGATGGTTCCACAGCCAATGGACCCCCTCGGCCACGTCCGCGCGGATCGAGCGGGCGGCAGCGTCCGTGCCGGGCATCGGTGTCCGCACCGCCGCGAGGGATGCGCTCGCGGCAGAGTAGGAGACCGCGTCCACGACAAACGGCAAGGCAACGCCTACCCCGAACAGCACTCCACCCACCGGGGGACCGAGGATGCCGCCGATCGCGTACTGCACCTGCTGCTGGGCGACCGCCGTGGGCAACTGCGCTCTCGGCACGACCTGGCGCAGGGCAGCGATCTCGGCGAGTCCATAGACGACTGCGAACGAACCTTCGATCAGCGATACCGCAACAATCTGGGGAATAGTCAGCACACCGGCCATGGAGGCGACCACCACCGAGGCGAGCGCCAGCGCACTCCCCGCCGAGCACCCGATCATGGTGGTCCGGCGATTCCACCGATCGACGAACGCGCCGGCCGGGAGCGTCAGCAGGAAATAGGGAAGCGTTCGCGCCGCGGCGACCAAGCCGGCGGCTGCGGCTGAGCCGGTGAGACCGAGGACGAGGAGCGGGAAGGCGATCTGCGTGACATGGGTTCCCATGACCGACACCGCCTGCCCCGACCATAGAAGCAGGTAGTCGCGGTTCCCCCACAAAGGGGCAGGGGCAGGTCGCCCGGGTTCTCCGTCGATCACGTTTCTCCTCAACTATCGCTAGGTCATCGGTCCACGTCACGAGTGAGCTGCTGCGGGTCCAGTGCTGGGCGTTCCGTCGCGGCGGCGCGAGGTCCAGGATACGCGCATCGGGTCCACCATCGAAGCCAGCGATTCCGGTATGCATCCTGCGAGTCCGCGTTTTCACGCTGCGTGACGGCCTCTGGTCCTCGCCTCGCGGGTGCTCGAGACTGACACGATACAGACAGGCACGGTTCCAGCAACGATAGCGGTGCTGACCCGACATCACATCTCGGACGGATGGCCGAGTGCAGAACCTCTCAGGCAGAGCGAATATCCTAGCGACGGGTCTGCACGAGGCAGCTGCTGGAAACTGACATTCCACGCAAGACACCGCCCGGAGAGAGATCCGGGCGGTGTCTTGCTATCCCACTGTCGAAACTGCCTCAGGCGGGCGGTGACTTAGCGTGTGCGTTTCACCTGACTGACGATGACGGCGGCCAGAAGTGAGAGGAACGCTGCGCCAAACAACCAAGCCGGGGCCGTGGACGAACGATCGGCTCCCTGGCCGGTTGTGGGGAGGTGCTGGACCGCTACGACCGTGGGGGGCTGCCCGTGTGTCGGCGTGAGCGTCGGAGCAATCGACGGGGTCCATGTCGGAACCTGCGTCACCGTCGGCGTCCAGGGAACGGTCGGGGATATCGTCACGGTGGCCGTGCTCGTCGCTGTCGGCGTTGCGGTGGCTGTTGCGGTCGATGTCGGTGAACTCGGAGTGACCGTCCCAGTCGGGGTGTTCGTCGGCGTAGTGGTCGGGGTGTTCGTCGGGGTGTTGGTTGGCGTAGTGGTCGGGGTGTTGGTTGGCGTATTAGTCGGGGTGTTGGTTGGCGTATTGGTTGGCGTGTTCGTTGGTTGTCCGCATGGTCCGTGTGAGAGGTTGAACTGGCCATCCCAAGAGTCGTAGATCGATGTCGTCGCTGAGGTGACCGTCGATCCGAGATTCGCGGTGGTGCTGTAGTGCGCCGTCCCACCGGTCACGCGATCGAGCGGAAGATCCGCTTCGTTCCCGTTCGCCCAAACGACATGGATCGACGCGGGCGCGTTATCCGGGTCGTTTACCTGGGTGATGACAAAATGCCACTCAGTGGTGTTGCACTCATGGTCGGTCAGCGCCTTGGCGGTAATGACTTTGTTCGCTGCGGCCTCGATCATGGAGTCGCTTGCGGGTACGGTCGGAGACTCCACCACAACCGGCGTGGCATCGGCGCGGACAAGGGTCGCTCCTGTCGCACCAATGCTGGTAAGGAGCGCTGCGAGGATGACGACCCCCAAAGCGCGTACAAACCTGATAGACATGACATGACCTTCCACAAGGGTGGCGCCCGGATTTGGAACCCCAGCCCCCAAATCATCACAAGACCCCGCTGGTCGCGAATAGGACTCAGTACTAGGACAACATACACCTGGTAGGTATATCGTGTCATCCGGCCACATTTTCAGAAAGGACTGTGTCGAGGGAGTAGGTCCGAGAGGACGGGACTAGTCTTCCTGTCATTGGAAGAGCGCGAACGTGTTCCCGATCATTGACGTGGCAGGATGTCTGGTTGGCTGACGGGCGGTGTTCTCCATCGCCTAACCTGACGAACGATCTGTCGCTGACCGCGAGCGGGGCATCGAAT
>JBQCJS010000356.1:0-3022 GCA_051952485.1 Thermomicrobiales bacterium
GGTGATCGCCGCCAACTATCGGGGCATGCCCTACACGTGGGCGAGGATCGTCACGATCGCGGCGCTTGGCGTTTGGATCGCCCTCTTCCTCGGCGTTCTGCTGGCGGGCTACGCGTTGCTGGCGAACGCGACCGGGCGGGGAGCCGCGCACGAAGGCGCCCTGACCGGTGAGCCATCGCCATCAGGACGAGACGACCTCCGCTGGGGAGCATTCACGCGGCGGTCAGTGGTGATGGCTGCGGCGACCGGGCTCATGGCGTGGCCAGTCTACGTTTTGCTCCGGCGGATGTATCGGGACGCGACGTTCCCGTACGACGGAACCGTTTACAGCGGCGAGGACATCCAGCCGATCACGCCCACCGATCGCTTCTACACCGTCACCAAGAACGTGGTCGATCCCGACGTTGACCGCGGCCTCTGGCGGCTGGAGATCGGCGGCCATGTCGACCACACACGCAGCTACTCCTTCGATGACCTGATGCGGTTCGATCAGGTCGACCAGGAGACGACGCTGATGTGCATCAGCAACCGGATCGGCGCCGGTCTCTTCTCGAACGCCACATGGAAGGGCGTGCGCCTGCGCGACCTGCTGAACGATGCCGGCGTCCGAGAGGGTTCGGTCGAGGTCTACCTGCACGGCGCGGACGGGTATCGCGATACCTTCGCGTTCACCAAGGCGATAGAGGAGACGACGCTCGTCGTCCACGAGATCAATGGCGAGCCGTTGCCACGCCGCCACGGCTACCCGGTGCGGGTGATCGTGCCGGGTCTCTACGGCGAGAAGAACGTGAAGTGGGTGACACGGATCGATGTCACCATCGCCGATGAGAAGGGCTTCTACGAGGATCAGGGGTGGGGACCGGATTTCGTCCCGAAGACGCGCTCCGACATCTTCTCGCCGCGCACCCGGCTGGCGAACGGGACATTCACCTTCACGCGCGAGTTCGCGGTCGGGCAGCGGGTGGAGGTGAAGGGGCGCGCCTTCGCGGCGGATCGTGGCATCCGCAGCGTGGAGTTCAGCGTCGACGGCGGCGCGACGTGGACGCCTGCGGAGATCTACTACCCCGGCACGCGCCTGACCTGGGCGCTCTGGCGATTCGAATGGACGCCCGAGCAGGCGGGGAGCTTCGACCTCGTCTCCCGGGCCGTGGATGGAAACGGCGATCCCCAGCCCACGAAGGCGGCCGGGATCGTGCCGCAGGGCGCGCAGGGCCTCCACATCGTCACCGCGACGGTGGTCTCCTGATTGGACCGTCTCGCTGAATCTGGTGTGCGCAGGGAAGGCGGCAAACCACCAGCCGCAGTAACCACTTCGAGGGATTGCCCTACGAAGTGGTTGTGGTTCGACCAGAACGACCGCCAATCCGGCCGTTTGTGAGGGCCCGTCGCGCTGCGGCCTTCATGGCGGCCCGCCAAGCGTGAACAGGACGAGTCAAGCGAGAGGCTCCACTGAGTGGACTGTCCAGACTAGAGCTAAATTCTCTACGGTTGCCTGATTGACACGGGGTATGCGATGCTGGATGCATGCCCCGGCCCTATTCGGTGGACCTCCGTGAGCGGGTCATGGCTGCTGTGGCGGACGGCACCCCCATGACCGAGGTCGCCCAGCAGTTCTCCGTCAGTGTCGATGCCATCGCCGACTGGAAACGGCTCCAGGCGACCACGGCCTCGGTGGCCCCGAAACCCGGTCGTGGTGGGCATCCCCGGGCCCTGTCGCCAGCCCAGCATCGGCTCCTGCGAGAGCGGGTCGCGGAGGTTCCCGACGCGACCAGCCGGGAGCTCCGGGATTGGCTGGCGACGGAGCACCAGGTGACCGCTAGCACCAGCGCGGTGTGGCGGGCGCTGACCCGCATGCAGCTCACGCGCAAAAAAAGAGTCTGATCGCCACCGAACAGGATGCCGCGCGCCGATCCGCCTGGCAGGCGGAGCAGCCCACCCTCGATCCGGACGATCTGGTCTTTCTCGACGAAACCAGCACCCAGACGAATCTCACCCGGACGCATGGATGGGCCCCGAAGGGCGAACGCCTGGTCGCGGCGGTGCCGCGCAATCATGGGCCGAACCTGACCTGTCTGGCGGCCCTGACCGCCATCGGGATGGGACCGTCGCTCGTCTTCGAAGGCGCCTTGGACGGAGCGATCTTCACCCAGTGGATCACGGAGGCGCTGGTGCCGACCCTCCGACCGGGCCAGATCGTGATCCTCGACAACCTCAGCGTGCATAAGGTGGTGGCCGCTCGGGAAGCGATCGAGGCGGCCGGCTGCCAGGTGCGCTTCCTGCCGGCCTACTCCCCTGACTTCAATCCGATCGAACAGATCTTCAGTCGGCTCAAGGCCCATCTGCGTGCGGTCGCAGCCCGCTCCATCCCGGCGCTGACGACCGCCATTGGTGAGGCCTTGAACGCCGTCACCGCCGAGCAGGCACGCGCGACCTTCCGCCACGCCGGCTACCACGACGCATGGTCACCGTATCGAACTCCGCTCTAACCTGGCATTGCGCTGAGATTTCGGCGAACCACAAGGGTTCGCCCTACGAACGACCGAATCGCTTGGCAGTCCGTTCGTTTGTGGGGGCCGCCTTCATGGCGGCCCGACCAGGCATGCACAGGACACGTTAGCCTAGACAGTCCACTGAGAGGGGTATTTCACTTCATCGGGCATGTGCAGGGAAGGCGGCAAACCCTCGGACCACTGGTTTGCCGCCCAGCTCAACATGCCACGATGGATGTTCGAGGGGCGTCACCCATGCCAGATTCGGCGAGATGGGCACCTGACCAGCCACGCCGCCGGCCGGGATTGCGACGATGCAATCCGGCCTGCGCCGTGGTCGAGGTTACTTGTCGGCGGCGGGGGTGTTTCCCTCGCCGATCTGCGGCACGGAACCGGACTCGGAGAGCGAAACGAGGCCGGATTTGACGTAGGCGATCAGCTTCTCGCGCGTGTCCGTGATGTCGTTGTTGCGCATCGTCAGCTGGCCGATGCGGTCGGTCGGGGAGAAGGTCGCCTCACCCTTCTCCATCGTC